>JBDRZZ010000011.1 GCA_039804165.1 candidate division WOR-3 bacterium | reverse complement strand
AGAAAGGATAGAAAGAGAATTCTTTGATATAGAAGTCTTTGAAGGGAAAGAGCATTTCTTTCATAAAGTCAATAATTATCTATTTTTCTTTAATACGATGAGAAAGAACTCAAACAAGAATGATAAACACTTTAGAGACACTTATTGAGAGAAGCAAATCTCCTGAACTTGTCCACTTGTTTGTGCCGGATCTTGATAAACTCCTGGAGAAGAAAATGGATATGACTCTTGATCTGGAATTAGACCTTGTGAATGTTAAAATATCTCAAAGTGTCCACCACCTGCCTTGGAAGGTCTGGTTCTAATCTTATCCTTATAAATCTTAACTATTTATAAATGTACAATTTAATTTTCTGAATCCCATAAACACCTTTTGGTATCCGCAAATGCCTACCCTGATGACTTTCATCTCCATTTAGTCTTCTCCTAGGCACCCATTCACCGTTTTTAAATTCTCCTTCTTCAATTCTTAAAATACCAACTTTTGAACTACCATCTATTGTCTCAAAATTTATCACCACACCACTCCCGGCCACATAAAACTCATCCTGATCCGTATTTATAATAAGAACCCCTGATAAAGGCCAGGTTTCATTTTTTGATTCTTGGGACCAACCAAGAGTAAAATCGTGTTTAACAATAAGCTTATATCCTCCAAGAATCACTTCTTCTTCTTTTTTATTATGATCTAAGAGACACCCCCGCATCTTTCCCATTCCTTGATTTTCTAAGATAAGACCAGACAATTGCTTTATAATTTCATAAGCCTTAGATATTGCTTCTTCTTCCAAAGCTTTTATTGATTCTATAGAAAAAGGGCTAAAACCTATAGCATTATGATTACCAAATACATAAAAAGCTTTCATTCCTACCTCAGGTTCCAAGCGAGCTTCAGGAATGAAAAATGGATTCTCTTTTCTATCATATTTATGGCACCAATTTTCTATATCAGGGAAATAAATATCAGGAGAAAGAAAGTCAATCGAAGGAGCTCCGGCTCGCCATACATCCATTAAGTGGGGTAATGGACCTGCACTCGGATACTGCCCTGGCTCATACCCTTTCCTCATTAAAGCTGCATTCACAAACATAGGAATATTATGTTCCTTTTTTCCAGCCTTTGCCAATTCCTCTACAAAAATAGCGTAATGCCAAGCCATAAATAATTCATCCGTAAATTTACTTTTCCCAAATACCTCCTCCCAAGACCCTTCCTTCTTGAAACCATTTGTTGCCCATAAATTATATAATTCCTGGGTCAAATTATTTTTGTTCTTTTCCAAATAATCAATAAAATCCCTTGGAACATTTTGGTTAAAGGCCAATTTTGCCTCTCCACAATAATCTCTTGCAACTGGAATCATTCCTATCTCATTTTCAACCTGGACCATAATTACCGTATTTTTTTTCTTATCAATCTTCGCGATATGTCTCATTAATTGTTGAAAAGCTCTTAAATCCGCTTGAAGATTATTCTTGCTAAAAACTGTAAGAATTTCCATTGCGTTACCCTTATCATCTCTGGCTCTTGGAAATCTTTTTTGATCAATCTTTACCCACTCTGGGGCATAACATGACATACTATTTTTCCAACTACCAAACCATAAAAAAACAATTTTCAAGTTGTTTTCTCTTGCCATATAAATTAGAGTATCTACAATCCTAAAATCAAACTTCCCCTCTTCGGGCTCTATCAATTCCCAATAAACAGGGATAAGAACTGTGTTTAAATTCAACTTCCGGAGAATTGGCCAAATATTCTTCATATATGATAAGCTGGAAGCACTGGAATTACCCAACTCTCCTCCAAGAATTAAAAACGGCTTATTATTCACAATAAGTTGAAAAGCTGTGCCTTGTCTCCTCAAATGAGGCAAATTACTCTCTGCTTCACTTAAGATTGGTAAAGGAAGGAGAAGAATAAAATTCGAAAAAAGATTTATAAATAAACTCTTCTTAAAAATCATATTTTTATTATATATACAAAAAAGAAAAGCCTTGTCAAGTTAAATCAAACTTTTCTTTCATAATGAATTAAAAAGGACCTTTCTCAGCATTTCCAAGCAGAAAAGCTTATTGACATTTCCTAATCTTTCTTTAAAATTCAATAAAAAGGAGCATTAAATTGATTGAGAAATTTCAGTATACTCCAATTCTTGGATGGTCATTTAGAAGATACGAAATCTTCAAAATGTGTAAAAGACAATACTTCTATGAGTATTATCCAAAATTTGATGATTTTTATTCTGAATATAAAATCAAAGAACTAAAAGCCCTTACCTCAATTCCTCTTTCTATAGGAATTATTACTCATAAAATAATCGCTATAATCTTAAAAAGACTTATGAGATCGGAAAGAGAAATAAATATAAATAAGCTTTGGGAATTCGTAAAAGAAGAAATTGAAAGATACTGCAAAAATAACACTTTTTCAGAGATTTATTATGGAGAGACAAAAAAACTCAATAAAGAAAAATTATTTTCTTCAATAAAATTAAGCCTTGAAAATCTTCTTGATAGCAATCGTTTTAACTGGATAAAAGAAAATGCAATAAAAAACAAAAAAAATTGGATCATTGATCCCCCAGGCTATGGAGAATTTAGACTCTCAGGAATTAAATTATATTGCAAAGTTGACTTTCTTTTTCCTTTTGAAGATAATTTTTACATAATTGACTGGAAAACAGGAAAGGAAGACATAAAAAAGCATAAAAAGCAGTTAATGGGTTATCTCTGGTGGGGTATTTATCATCTACAAAAGGAACCAAAAAAATTCCTTACAATCTCAGCATACTTAACACCAGAGTATAGCGAAAAAGAAATAAAGTTTAAAGAGTATGAATTAGAAAACTTTATATATAACGTAAAAAAAGAGACAGAGGAAATGTTTTCTTTTTGCAAAGATATAGAACAAAACATACCTATTCCAAAAGAAAAATTTGAAAAAACTTCAAAGAAAAAAATCTGTAGTTTCTGCAACTATAGAGAAATTTGTGTAGATTAAATGTAAAATGTTCTTATTACTTATAAAAAATAGAATTAAAAGAGCCATTAAATCTATTATCCTGACAAAGAGAACAAATCTTCTTGTCTATTTTATTGTCCTTTCTCTTTTCTTTATAGGAATTTTCCTATTCTTTTTTAAGTTCTTTCTTTTCTTAAAACCAATTGAGATAATAGGGACAATAATAGCTGATAGAATCATCTCTTACTCTTTTTTTACTTTCCTCTTGCTTCTTTTCACAAGTAATGGAATCACAAGCCTCTCCACTTTATATCATTCAAGAGAACTTGATTATCTCAACTCGACCCCTATTGAGCCTTTTTATATATTTTCAATAAAATTAATCGAAACAATTTTCTACTCCTCATGGGCCACTTTAATTGGTGGGTTACCAATTATCTTTGCTTATTTAATTGCCTTTTCTTCATTTAATCCCAAAATAACATTTATCATCTTCCCTTTATTCGCTTTTATCCTTATCCCTTCCGGATTGGGAGTTTCAATTGTGATAATCTTAAAAAAGTTAAACCCAAATTGGACAGTAAAACAACTCGTTATTGTCCTTGGAAGTCTTTCAATTCTTTTCATCTATATATACATAACTTCAACACCTTATAGCTTTAATGTCCCTGATACTTTAAGTCTCGAAGCAATTAACCAATTTGTTCAGCAATTAAAAGTCTCAAATCCTTATTTCCCAAACGAATGGCTTTATAAATGTTCTTCGGCTCTAATAAACAACAACTTAAAGGAATTCACAAAAAATTTTGTTTTGCTATTATCCGCAAGTACAATCTCAATCTCTATTGCTTTTCTTTCTTCCAATCTTTTCTATAAGGTAAGTTGGTTAAAATCTTTAGATGTTTCTCAGAAAACATTAATAAAAAGTAAATTATTGGTAAGTAAATTCCCAAAAATACTTAACATTTTACAAAAAGATATAAAAGCTTTCCTCCGTTCTCCAATTCAATGGTCTCAACTTTTAATAATTGGAACCCTTTTAGTAATTTACACCTTTTCTTTAAGAAGAACCCCTTTATATGTAAAAGATCCATTTTGGCTATCTATTTTTGCTCTTATAAATACAGCTTTTATAGGGTATATAACTGTAACCTTATCTCTTCGTTTTGTATATCCCGGAGTAAGTTTAGAAGGAAGAACCTGGTGGATCTTAAGATCTTCTCCTTTATCCCCTTCTCTTTTTTTACAATCAAAAGGAATTTTCTTCCTATTAGTAAATATTCTAATCTCCCAACCTGTTGTAATTTTGTCAAATATTGCTCTTGTGAAATACACCAAAATAGTAGTGCTATCCGCTATTCTTTCTATTATATTTTCTATAGTTTCTATTTATTTATCAATTTCTCTTGGGACAATTTTCGCAGATTTTAGAGAAACAAATCCGGCTAAAATTGCTTCTGGAGCCGGGGGTCTTCTAACAGCTATAATAAATCTATTTTACATAGCTATCTCAATGGCTCTTTTTACAACACCAATCTCAATATACATAAAAAATCAACTCCAAGGATTTTTAATCTCTATAAAAAGACCTCTTCTTATATCCTCTTTAATCTTTTCTTTCTTAACAATCCTAATAATAGTAACTCCTTTTAAATATGCGAAAAAGAGAATAGAAGAATTAGGATGATTTACCTTTAAAAAACACTTATTCTAAGAAATCTCCCTGGATTTTTTCTCACTTCTAGAAGTAAAGAATCAAGATTTGCGGTTGCTTTCACCAAGTTATCATATAACTTCTCATCATAAATTAATTTTCCTAAAGATCCTTCCTTATTATTTATCTTTTTCAAGGCTAAATCCAATTCTTCAAGAGAAAGATTTAATTTGCTTATTAAATCTTCAGCCTTACTTAAGCTCCCTCCCCCACTTTCAACCAATTTCTTCAAGCCTTTCCTATTCTCCTTTAAAATAAGCTCTGCCTCTTTAAGTGTTCTTTGCAAATTAAGAAGTGTTCCTTCTCCTCCTTCAAGACCTCTTTTTAAAGCCTTAACCAATTCATCAAACTTCCCAGCAACCTCTCCAACTTGAACAGTGGAAAGCCCTAAACTTGGTTCTCCTTTTAAAGTATCTCTGATGTCAAAAAAATTATCAGAAACTCCCGGATCCATAACTATTGTCTTTGTTCCGCTTATCATTGCAACATCCTGAATTGAAGCTCTCGCATCTTCCTTTAGCACAATGCTTTTCTCAAGCCAAACCTTAACCATAACCCCATCTTTCCTCATTTCCATATTTACTACCTTTCCTTTCGTTATTCCATATACCCTAACAGGATCTCCTTCCTTTAGGCCGCTAACATCATTATAAAAAATATGAAGATAATAACCTCTTTTTCCAACATTAAAACTCAAAAGCCAAAGCTGCCCAAGGACAAATATTAGAATAACGATTGTCAGGAATATTCCAACTTTTATAGCTTTTTCTTTTTTTATCATAAAACCTCCTTCATCTAAATACCAATCTTGAAACGAAATAATCAAGGAAGAGAATAAGAATCGTTGAAGATATCACCGCCTTCGTTGTAGAGTCTCCAACCCCTTCTGCTCCTCCTTCTGTTTTAAGGCCATAGTGACAACCCATTAAAGTCAAAGTCAAGCCAAAAACCATAGATTTTATCAACCCTCCATATAGAGTAATAGGATAATAATTCAATCTGACTCCTCTCCAATAAACATCACTTGAGATATTCAAACTCACTAAAGAAAGAATCCACCCTCCAAAAATTCCAATAACTTCTGCTATGATTGTTAGGATTGGTAAAATAAAAATTCCTGCAAAAACCCTAGGAACAACAAGATGCTCAATAGGATTTATAGCAAAAGCTTCTAAGGCATCAATTTGCTCTGTAACCTTCATTGAACCTATCTCTGCGGCTATTGAAGAGGAAACTCTTCCTGCAATTATTAACCCTACGATTAGAGGACCAAGTTCAATAAAAAGTGCTTTACAAACAAACATTCCTACATAAACATCTGGTGCATATTGTTTCCCCTGATAATAAGCTTGATAGGCTGTCACCATCCCCATAAAAAGAGAAGTAAAAAGAACGATTGAGATTGATTTTACACCCTGGAAAAACACTTGCTCTATAAACAAATCAAACTTTCTAAATATACCCTTTACATTCAGAAAAGTTTGCCAAAGAAGTATAAAAATTTCTCCTATGTATTGCATACTTGAATTTATCTTTTCTTTTAAGAAACGCATGGTTTATTTATTAACTTTATTCTTAATAAAGTCAAGTAAAAATTTTTGTATATATGGAGTTCCAGAAATAATATTTCCATCCGAAATTTCATTTCCACCCTTTTCATTCGTAACCAAACCTCCAGCTTCTCTTACCAACAAAACCCCTGCGCTAACATCCCAAGGAGACAAAGAAAATCCTAAATTTCCATCAATTTTTCCTCTTGCTGTATCTGCTAATTGAAGAGCAGCAGAGCCAAACATTCTAAGAGAATTTACCTGCACAATCAGCTCTTTCAAAAAATTAAAAATTTCTTCCCTTCTATTATAAGCAGAAGAGGGAATACTTATAGAAATTAAAGCTCTTGAAATTTCTTTCTCTTTAGAATGCTCAATTCTTCTCCCGTTAAAGAATGCTCCTTTCCCTTTTTCGGCATAAAAGAGCTCTTTAAAAATAGGAGCATAAATAACCCCAATTTTAATCTCCGAACCTTCTACATATGCAATAGAAACACAAAAATAAGATATTTTATGAATAAAATTATGAGTTCCATCTAAAGGATCAACGAAAAATGTTCCTTTCCCAGGAATTAACTCCCTTTCCTCTGAACATATACCAACCCCCGGAAATTTCTTTACCAACTCTTTTACAATAAATTCTTCGGATTCTTTATCTGCTTTTGTAACAAAATGCCCTTCTTTTTTCCTTTGAATATCTTCTCCATCCAAAAGACCAAAATAATTCTTAAGTAAAATCCCAGCTTTTTTTGCAACCTCGATTATCTCTCGTAACATTATGCTCTTGGATGAGCCTTTTTATACTCTTCTTTCAACTTTTCTAAACTCATATGGGTATAAATCTGAGTGGTAGATAAAGATTGATGTCCCAAAAGCTCCTGAACAGCCCTGAGATTTGCTCCCCGATTTAAAAGATGGGTTGCAAAAGTGTGTCGTAACGTATGAGGACTCATTTGATTTAAAGTTGCAACCTTAATTATTGCTTTTTTTACAATTCTTTGTAGATCACGCTGAGTTAGTCGCCTTTTAGATTTACTCAAAAAAAGAGGACCATCTTTCCATCCCCTAACCTCTGAAATATACTTTTCCAAAGCAATTAAAGCATATGTGGTAAGAGGTAATATTCTCTCTTTTTTACCCTTCCCATAAACCCTAATTAATCTACTTTTAGGATCAAACATTGAAAGATCAAGACCCACCAACTCAGAGGCTCTAATCCCTGTAGCGTAAAGCAACTCAAGAATAGCCTTATTTCTAATATCAAGTTCATTCTCAGGAATTTCTTCAAAAATTTTCTTCATTTCATCTTCAGAAAGAAAAGAAGGAATTGGCTTATCTACTCTTGGGGTTTTTACCGAAAGAGAAGGATTTCCTTTCAAAGCTTTATTCCTAACAAGAAACTTTGAAAAAGATTTTATTGCAGAAAGTTTCCTTGCAACAGAGGATTTTTTATATCCATAAGATAGAAGTTCTCCCATAAAACCTCTAATATCTTTTTTGTCCATCTCTGAAAAATCCTTTTTCCCATTCTTTTCCAAATAAGACTTAAACTCTTCAAGATCTATCTTATAACTTTTTACAGTAAACTCTGAAAAATTCCTTCTTTTGAGTTCTTCAATATAAAAATAAATAAGATTATCCATTCAAGTTAAGTTTTGAGTTTCTTTTTCCTTGCAGCAGGAAAAAGTAGATTGTTTAATATTAACCGATAACCTGGAGAATTCTTATGAAATTCTAAATAGGTAGGGGGATCCCCTACAAGGTGAGTATAATCCTCAGGATCATGCCCGCCAAGAAAAGAAAAACTACCTTTACCAAATTCTCCATAAATATACTTAACTTCTTCTGTATTTGGATGCTCACCCAAAATTATTATTTCACTTCTTAACTTCTCTCTGTTAAATCCTGTATCTTGACCAAGAAATTCTTTTATTTTATTTGTGTGATTTTGAGTGAGAATTGCAGGGATTATGTCTCTTTTAGCCATAAAAGTTTTAAGAAAGAAATAACTATCCTCTCCCCTCTGCAGAGTAAGATGAGTAATATCCACATCCGAATGTTCATATATATTAATAGAAGTAATTAGTTTTATATCTTTGAGAAAAAGAGTATTATTAAAATTCGCTTTCTTATAAAAATCTGAAGTGATCCCATCTCCATCAATTTGAGAAGGCACAATGTCTACTCCATAAAAAGCAAGAGCGATATCAAGAGTAATTGGAGCAGAACACATTGCAAAAAGAAAACCTCCTTTCGAAACAAAATCTTTTATTCTCATTGCAACATCGTGCTTCATTTTCCAAACCTTAGAATATCCCAAAGAACGTGCTTTCATCTCATTAATCTTAACCACTTCCTTATACCAAGGAGCTTCCGAATAACTTCTGTAAAACTTACCATACTGTCCTGTAAAATCTTCATGATGGAGATGCAACCAATCATACTCTATTAAAGCCCCCTGGAGAATATCATCATCCCAAACCCTATCATAAGGAATCTCAGCATACTCAAGGACAAGCGCTACAGCATCATCCCAGGGCCCTTCTATCTCTGGGATATAAACCGCAACTTTAGGAGCTTTCTCTAATTTCACCCTTTCCATATTCTCCCTTTCAATTATTGCGTAAATCTCATTTACCTCATCGTCTTCCATCCAAATTGTGTAAATACCTCTTTTATCTGCCTCTTTCTTTATCCCCTGAAGTCCAGGAAGAAGAAAACTTCCGCCTCTATAATTAAGGAACCATTCGGCAGTGAGCCCTTCCTGCAAAATTTTATAAACAAGACCATACGCTTTCAAATGATCTTGTTGCTCATTATCCATAGGAACGAATAGAAAATTAGCAATAATTAAAAAAAACATTTTTAAAAATTACAATTAATAAATCCTAAAGTCAAGTCCTATTTCATTTTTTAAGCAAAACACACTTAGATTAGGATAAAATCAAAAATTAACTTAGGATATATCCCACATCAATAAAAGGTCTTGACTTACTGGGAAATAATGCTATATTTAAATTAATGGAAATCAAAAATACTGTAGAAGACCTAATAAGTTCTTATAAAAAACTCAATTTTAATTTGCTTCAAATTTGCGGCGACGAGTTTGATATTAAGGAAGTCTTGGCTTACATAAAGAAAAACTTTCTTCCAGAAAATATAGAAGTGTTTTTCCCTGAAGATAAAGAAGAAATAGTGAAAAGCTTATCTATTAAAAATATCTTTGGCCCTAAGTTAATAATAGTTTATGATATAGATTCAATTGGAGGAAGTTTAATAAAAGAAGTAAAAAAAGCTTTAGAAAAACCTGAAAGATTAAAACCAAATTTTGTAATCCTTATTTTTAAGAAAGAAGAAAATATCTTTAAGATTGAAAATAGTTTGGCTGGAAAATTTAAAAGTTTTTATGATTCAAATATTCCTACCTGGATTAAGAATTTTGTAGAAGAGAGGGGGTTCTCTATAACTAAAGAGGCAATAAATTTACTTCATTTTAAATGCGGCTCTAATAGAGAAGAGATAAAAAGACATATTGAAAGAGTTATTTTTCTAAAAGAGAATCAAAATAAAAGCATTACAGAAGAAGATTTAGAAAATTTAGGATTTTATAGAGATGATACAATATTTAAAATTTCTAATTCTATATTGGAAGGTAAATATAAAGAAGCTCTTAGATATTTAGTTGAATATTCAGATGAAATACCTCTTTTTCATTTTGTAAATAGAGATCTTAGGCGCCTTTTAACAATCCGAGCAAATATTGACGAAAAAAGAAAGGAAGAAGAAATAGATTTTCAAAGATTAAATATACACCCTTACATCTTTCACAAGGAATATTTACCATCCGCCAGGAAACTTTCCTACGATTTTCTCGAAAGCCAATTTGAGAAAATTATGGAAGGAGAATACAAAATAAAAAATGGATGGGAAGAGTTTAGCATAAACTTTAATTTCATTTGCGAATTTCAAAATGGAGGATAGTCGTGAGTGAAGATTTTGCAAAAATAAAGACAGAAATAGAGGATGTAAAAGAAAAACTCAGAAAAATAGAAGAAAAAAGAGGTAGTGTTAGTGAATCAGTATATAGAAAAGTTAAAGAAGATTACGAAAGAAGACTTAAAGATTTAACAGGGAAAATAGCAGGACAAAAAGAACTAATAAAAGAAAGCTTAAAAGAAATCACTACCAAAAAAGAATCACTTAGAACAAAATTAAATGAACTACAAGAACAACTTGAAGAAATTGAGCTTCGCCACTCAATAGGAGAATACACTGAAGATCAGTACAACTCACTCAGTCAAGAGATAAAGACAAAGATTCAGTCTTTGGAAGAAGAGCTGGAATACGCAAAAAAAGAAGAAAAAGAGGCAAAAACCCTTTTAGGAGAAGAAGAGCCTATTATCGAAGAGTCTCTAATTGAAGAAGCTTGGGAAGAACCAGAGGTAGAGGAAAAGGAAGAAAAAGAAGAGGAACCAATAGAAATAGAACCTTTACCAGAGGTCTCTGAGGATGAGAAAATCGCAGAAGAGTTATTTACCGGAGCAGAAATAACAGCAGAAGAAAACGAAAATGTTACTCCTAACGTATCAGCTACCCTTGAGGAAGAAGAAACACTCTCCGCTTCTTCAGAAGAAGATTGGCTTGTTACTCTTGAGAAAGAACTATCTGGAGAAACCGAGGAAGAGAGAACCCCCGAAAAGGTAACCCAAGAGAAAACAAATGCTGAGCCTAACTTATTTTCTGTATGCCCTAAATGTAATCACAAAAATAGACCGGACGCCTGGTATTGCGAAAATTGCGGAGGAGAATTAGCAACAACAGAATAAAAAATTTAAGTATGCCCTTGACAAAAGATAAAATTTAAATAATATATTTTACACACTTTCTATGTATATTTCCGAAATTCAAGATAAAGATTATACTGCATTGGCAAATACAGCCCGAAGGTTAGGAATCTCCTATACTGGCTTAGATAGGGAAGAATTAATATTTTACATTCTTAAAGAAAGAGCAAAAAAAGAAGGGAGAAACCTAATTCGGGGTGTGATTGAAATATTGAATGAGGGGTATGGATTTTTAAGATCCAAAGAAAATGACTATACTCCCACCCCTGAAGATATATACGTTCCACCAGCAATTATAAAGAGATTTGGAATAAGAACAGGAGATACAATAATAGGAGCAGCAAGACCTCCCCAAAATTCAGAAAAGTATCCTTCAATAGAAACAATAGAAAGTATAAATTACACCCATCCAGATAATGCTAAAAATAGACCAAATTTTAATTCTCTTACTCCACTACATCCAAATGAAAAGATAAATCTCGAGACAGAAGACGAAGATATTTCTACAAGAATTATAGATCTTATTGCTCCTATAGGAAAAGGACAAAGAGGTCTTATTGTATCTCCTCCAAAAGCTGGAAAAACAGTTCTAATAAAGAAAATTGCTCATTCTATCTCAGAAAATCATCCTGAAATTCACCTGATGGTTCTCCTTATAGACGAAAGACCTGAAGAAGTTACTGATATGGAAAGATCTGTAAATGGAGAAGTTCTATCGTCCACTTTTGATAAATCTCCTCAAAGACATCTCCAAGTTGCAAAAATGGCTCTTGAAAAAGCAAAAAGATATGTAGAAATGGGGAGAGACGTAGTGATCCTGCTTGACTCTATTACAAGATTTGCCAGAGCAAGTAATTTAGTTGTTCCTCATAGCGGAAAAACTCTATCCGGAGGAATTGATTCTGAAGCTCTAAGAACGCCAAAAAGATTTTTTGGCGCAGCAAGAAATATTGAAGAGGGGGGAAGCTTAACAATAATCGCTACTGCCTTAATTGAAACAGGTTCCAGAATGGACTCTGTTATATTTGAAGAATTTAAGGGAACAGGTAATCAAGAAATTGTCTTGGTTCGGGAGTTGGCAAACCAGAGAATCTTTCCTGCAATTGATCTACTTGCTTCCGGAACAAGAAAGGAAGAACTTCTTCAACCCTCAGATGTTTTAAATAGAATTTGGATTTTAAGAAAAATATTAAGAGATATGGCAAATAACGCTGAAGCTGTGGAATTCTTGATTTCAAGAATGAAACGCTCAGAAAATAACGCAGAGTTCTTAAAACTTATGACAGTTTAAGGAGGATAAAATATGAAAAAAGATATTCATCCAGAATATAAAGAAGCTACAATAACCTGCACTTGCGGAAATGTAATAAAAACTAAATCAACAAAAGAAAACTTACACGTGGAAGTCTGTTCTAACTGCCACCCTGTTTACCAACAACTTAGACAAGAAGGAATAATCCCAGACTTAAAGAACATTAATTAACCCCTAAAACCTAATAATCATAAAAACTTTACACAAGTAGTCAAAATGCGATTTTTTAATTATTTAAGTCTTTGATTTCAAAAGGCTTAAATTTAGGAATAATATTTGTATATTTTTTTATAGATATTTGACATTTATTAAAAATATTATTTGCCTATATTTTAAAGTAACCATAATACCTCCTTATCCCTACCTCTTCTCCTTAAGGAGAAGAGGTTTTTATTTTTCTTCTTGACTAATTATGGTTTTAGGTTATAGTTTATTTTGTCCTTCAAGAATAAAAAACAGAAATGGAGGAGAGATATGAAAATCTGTGTAATAGGAACTGGTTATGTGGGACTTGTAGTAGGAACAGGTTTCGCAGAAAGTGGTAACAAAGTTATTTGTGTTGATAGTGACAAAGAAAAAATTGAAAAATTAAAACGTAACATAGTTCCAATTTACGAACCAGGCTTAGAGGAGCTAATTAAAAGAAACTCAAAGGAAGGGCGATTATCTTTTACAACAAGAATTAAAGAAGGTGTTGTCAATTCTGAGATTATCTTCATTGCAGTTGGAACACCTGAAAAAGAAGATGGTTCGGTAGATTTATCTTATGTTTATAAAGTAGCTGAAGAAATTGGAGAAGCAATGGGAGATGAATACAAGATTATAGTTAACAAGAGCACAGTTCCTGTTGGAACAGCGAAAGAGGTCAAGAGAATAATAAAAAAGAAAACAAAGGCAAATTTTGATGTTGTCTCTAACCCGGAATTCCTAAAAGAAGGAAGTGCTCTACAAGATTTTATGAAACCTGATAGAATAATTATAGGAACTGATAGTAAAAAAGCCGCTGAAAAGATTAAAGAACTTTACGAGCCTTTTGTTAGGACTGGAAACCCCATTCTTGTTATGAAAATTGAAAGCGCAGAAATGACAAAATATGCAAGTAATGCAATGCTTGCCAGTAGAATCTCTTTTATGAATGAAATAGCAAATCTCTGCGAGAAAGTAGGAGCAGACATTGAAGAAGTTAGAATTGGAATGGGGAAAGATCCAAGAATTGGTTCAAAATTTCTCTTTCCAGGTATTGGATATGGAGGTTCTTGTTTCCCAAAAGACGTGAAAGCTTTAATCCAGAAAGGAAAAGAATATGGCCTCCCAATGAAGTTTTGCGAAGGAATAGATTTTGTAAATGAAAGTCAAAAAAGGGTAATTTTTGAGAAGATAAAAAATAGATTTAATGACCTCAAAGGTAGGAATTTTGCGGTCTGGGGACTTTCTTTTAAACCACAAACTGATGATATGAGAAATGCTCCTTCTATTGTCATTATAAATGCTTTACTCTCTGAAGGAGCCAAAATTAAAGCTTATGATCCCCAAGCAATTGAGAATGCTAAAAAAATCTTTGGTAAAAGTTTAGAATTTCCTGATGAACCTTATCTCTGCTTAAAAGACGCTGAAGCTCTTATTATTTGTACTGAGTGGAACGAATTTAGAAACCCTGATTTTGATAAAATGAAGAAGTTAATGTCCAAAAAAATAATATTTGATGGAAGAAATATCTACGATCCAGTTAAAGTAAGAAACTTAGGCTTTGAATATTACGGAATAGGAAGATAAATTCTCACTCTTCTTTCCTATGATAATAGTGATAATAACTGTAATAATATCCATATTCCTTACGAAGATCCACTTTATTCAGAACATAACCAAGAGGCTTAATAGAAAGCTGCTTCAACAATTGAGCTGTCTGAGCAATCATATGGCGAGTTGTCTTACCATAAGAAGCAACAAGTATTGTCTCCTCTACTTCGGCAGCTAAGATCAAACTATCACTTACCGTCATAAGAGGTGGAGAATCAAGAATTATTATATCAAATTCTTTCTTCCATTTATTTAAAAGAAATTTCATTCTATTAGAATCCAAAAGTTCTGAAGGATTTGGTGGTAATTTACCAGAAGGAATAACATTCAAACCATCTATACAAATTGGCTTTAAATCTTTTTCCTCATTTACAAGTAACTCAGTTAGACCTTTTCCTCTCTCTACTCCTAAGTATTTTTCAATTGAAGGTCTTCTAAGGTCTGCATCTACAAGCAAAACTTTCTCCCCACTGGTCACAAAAGAAAGAGCAAGATTCACAGCAACCATAGATTTTCCAGAACCCGCATCCGGCCCTGTAATTAGAATTGTAGAAGGGATCCCCTCTGCTCGAGAAAGTTTTATATTCGCACGGAGGGTCCTAAAAGCTTCCGCAATATAGTTTTTTGTATCCACATCTTTCAATCCATTTAACCCATTTTTATTTTCTGCAATTAAGGGAATCCTTCCCAGGATAGGCAACCCGGAGATTTTTACAATCTCTATTTCATCTCTTATAGCTGCGTCTACATAATCTACAACAAATGCTGCACCAATTCCCAAAAAAACACCAATTATAACAAACAATAAAAATTTTTTCACTTTTGAAATTATATTTGGGCTTTTAGGCAAAGAAGCAAGTTCAAGAACAGAAATATCACCACTTTCTCTAACCTCAGCGATTTTAGCCTGTTCTCTTTTCTCAATAAGCATAAGATATATATTTTTGTTTGCCTCCTTTTCCCTCTCTAACCTAATTAGCTCTAACTCTCTTTGTGGGATACGATTCAACTTTTCTTTATAATATTTAAGAGCTTCGTTTAAGGCTTCAACTTTACTTTTAGAAACAGCATACTCAATCGTTAAATTAACCGATTGTTCCATAAAATCTTCCATCTGAGCTAAAGGATCAAGAACTCCTTGATTTTGTAAAAGTTCCTTCACAACGCCTTCCATCTTATTCTTCAAAGATTGAATGGAATACTCTATTTTCTGAATTTTTTCATCATTAGAAGAATACCCCTGGATTAATAAGTTTGCTTTTTCATTTTCCAAGGCTGTTAGTTGTTTTTTTAAATCTATAAGCACTTCATAAGAAGTCTGGGAAGCCTCTGCAAGTAAAACTTTTTGCTGTTCATTTAATTTTGATTTCACTGCCGCAAGTTTCTTTTCTAAAACCTCTAACTCAATATTAGCAGCTTTTAGCTCCTTCTCTATCTCGGACATCTGTCTTATAAATTCCTCTGTTTCAGAAGGAACCCCAAGAATTCCATATTTTTCCTTGTATTCTTTTACTTTCTCTTCCGCTTCTTCCAAATCCCTCTGAACCTTTTCCGTTTGTTTTGTAATAAATTCGTAAGTGGAATGAGCATCCTTCTTCTTAAGCTCTACATCAAAATCCTTATAGGTTTCAGCAAGTCTATTGGCAAACAATTGAGAACGATAAGGATTTTCTTCCGTTACCTTTATTTCTATAATTCTTGATTCTCCCTTTATGCTTACTTCTATTTTTTTCTTTTCTATATCTTTTTTAAGTCTAATAAAGGCTTCTTCCTTGTTTTTAAAATTCATCTTATCAAGTTCCTCTTTGGTAAAACTATTAGCTGTCATCTGGAGCGCAGGATAACTCTTGATTAAAAAAATATGATTTGTTAACTCCTCCTCCGTAGGAGATCTATAATAGGTTGTTGTAAAGATGGATTCCACTCTCTTTACAAGAATTTTAGAGATAGAAGTATATTCGGGGGAAACGCAAAAGAAATAAAGAAGGGCAGAGAATAAGAAAAGTCCAATAATTCCTATAATAATTCCCTTTCTTCTTATTATTATTCGTAAATAATCCCTTATATCAAATTCGTAAATCTTGCCACCTTCCACTTCCACCTCTTTTTGTTAATTTAATTTTATTCATACAAAGATAACACTCATCTGGATAATAAATCCTCG
The DNA here is from genome assembly GCA_039804165.1 of candidate division WOR-3 bacterium. Taxonomy (NCBI): domain Bacteria; kingdom Pseudomonadati; phylum Caldifarciminota; species Caldifarciminota bacterium. Next base: position 36,646 of record JBDRZZ010000011.1, on the reverse strand, counting down.
TAGGATACCTAACAACCGATTTTATAGGTATATCAATATCTAAAGGCTCCATAGAGCGATCCACAAGAACTACTATTGCTAAGATCTTCCCTTTTTTAATCGCAGTGCAGGTTTCCACAACAGAAAGTCCTGTCGTTAACACATCATCAACAACCACTATCTTATCCATTCCTGTTATTCCAAAATCTCTTTTTAAAGATCTTCCCTCTCCATCTTCATTCCTTTCTGCAAAAGCACACTTTTTACCTGTAGCTCTCGCAAGCTCATAAGCAATTATTGCTCCTCCTAAGGTAGGACCTACAAACCAATCAGTTTCCGGAGAAAGTTCTATCATTCTTTTAACAAAAGGCGCCAGTAATTTGGGGTTCTCTAAAATTCTAATCTTTTCCACATATCTATCAGAATGCATTCCTGATGTAAGCAAAAAGTGTCCTTGAAGAAGAGCTCCCGCTTCTTCAAGAAGTTTTCTGTAATAACTCATTTTCAATCTCCTTAATTATGTTTTCTGTAACTTTAACCATATTTTTTGCTTTGATAATAGGTCTTCCTACAATAAGATAATCTGCTCCACTCCTAATTGCAAGAGAAGGCGTTGCAAATCTCTTCTGGTCGTCCTTATCTACGGATTCTGGTCTTATCCCTGGGGTAGCCACAAGAAATTCCTTTCCACACCTTTCTTTAACTAAGGAAACCTCAAAAGGAGAAGCTACAACACCTCCAAGACCTGCACTCTTTGCAATAGAAGCCAAATCTAACACTTCCTCCTTTAAAGATTTTTCTACCCCCAGAACGTCTTTCAAAAATGCCTCATCAAGGCTTGTAAGTATTGTAACTCCAAGAATAATAGGGGTACTCAATCTTTTATTCCATACTGCTTTTTGTGCTGCTTCCATCATCTCAAAGCCACCAAGAGTATGAATCGTCAACATATCTACTCCCATACGAACTGCAGCATTAACTGCTCCAGAAACCGTGTTTGGAATATCGTGCAATTTTAAATCAAGCAGAACCTTTTTCCCTTTATCTTTTAAAGTATAGACAATTTGAGGACCAACTCTAGTAAAAAGTTCAAGTCCTATCTTATAGAAATTTACTAAATCCTCCAATTCCTTTACTATAGATAAGCTCTCTTCAAGAGTAGGAACATCCAAAGAAACTATTAAAAAATCCTTTGGCTCTTTATTCATTTCGTTAAATCCTTTAAACTAAAATATCCTTTCTCTCTCATCCATTTTTCTAAATTATACAGAATCTCAACTGGAGCAAGGGGGTTATTGAAAATAATACTTCCAAGCTGAACAGCTATTGCTCCAGCAAAAATATATTCAAGCACATCTTTATAATTTGCAATTCCACCAGAACCTATAATTGGGATGTAAACTGACTTTTTAATTCTATAAACATTATATAAAGAAATAGGTTTTATAGCTGGACCGCTTAAACCTCCTGTTATCCCCTTAAAAAAAGGTTCTCTTTTTTCTATATCTATAGCAATAGCTGGAAAAGTGTTAGCTACTGTAACTGCCACCGCACCTCCTTCCTTAGCTTTCTTTGCCAATTCTTCAATATTAGTATAAGAAGGGGGAAGCTTAACAATGATAGGTAATGAAGTGCTCTTACAAACAGCCTTAGTTATCAAAAAAACCATCTCCGGATCTTTCCCAAAACTTTCTCCTCCCCTTTTCACATTTGGGCAACTCACATTCAACTCAATTCCATCTACATCCTTAATTTTTGAAGCAATTATTGAAAATTCCTCTATAGTCTCTCCAAAAATACTTACAAAAACATTGGTTTTTAAATTCTTCAACTTCGGAAGAACCTCTTTATTGAAAAAATTCACCCCTTTATTTTCCAAACCAATTGAATTAATTAAACCATAGGGAACCTCAGCAATCCTAGGGGGAAGATTTCCATCTCTCGGTTTTAAAGAAATGCTCTTATAAATAACCCCTCCTAACTTCTCAAAATCTATTATCTTTGTATAGGGAAAATCCCAAACTCCAGAAGCAAGAAGAACAGGGTTTTTTAATTTAATTGGTCCAATTTCTACTGAAAGATCAATCAAATTTTATCTCCCTCAAAGGAAAAATAGGACCATCTATGCATAGTTGCTTGTATCCTTCTTTTGTCTTTACAACACAAGATTTACAACCTCCTAATCCACAACCCATTCTTTCTTCAACATAAACATAGGTTTTTTCTAACTGACTCTTAGACAAAACTTTAATAACTGCCTTTATCATCTCTTCTGGACCACAGATAAATATTTCCTCATTAGAGATCTCTTCTAAATACCTTTCTACAAGTTCACTCACAACACCACCTTTTTTCTCTATAATAGTTCTTACTTTAAAATTTCTCTGTTCAAATTCCTTAACTAATATTATTTCCTCTTCGTTTTTTGCACCAAAAAATAGCTTCCCTCCCCGCATCCATTTTGATTGATAATAAAGAGGAGCTATTCCAATTCCCCCACCTATTAAAATTCCCTCCGAAGGAGGATCGAAACTTTTTCCTATTGGACCTAAAACCTTAACCTCATCTCCTCTTCTTAACTCTGCTAAAAGTTCTGTTCCTTTGCCTTTTACTTTTAAAAGAATTGAGAAAGAGTTGTCATTTACATCTAAAAAAGAGAAAGGACGTAAAAGATACGGATCTAGTCCTGGAAGTCCTATCATAAGAAAATTTCCACATTTTGCTCTCTTACTCATTTCTTCATCCTCTATTGTAATTTCGTAATAACTACCAAGTTTTCTATTACTGAGGACTTTCCTTATTCCGAATATAGGATCCATAAATCTCCTTTGCTTTTTCAGCAAATTGAGTGTTTTTAAATTCCTCCACTAAGATTGAAAATAGTCTGTCTGTCTCAAAAAAGTAAGTTGTATCTTCTTTAATATTCATATAAAAAAGAGTAAAAATGGCTTTTGGAGCATAAGGACTTTTAGGAAACATCTCATAAGTCTTTTTATACCATTCCGCTCCTTTTAATTTTTCTTTCAGATCCCAGAAATAAAGTTCTCCTATTCTAAAAAATATATAAGCAGAATCCTTATTCATCACATCATCTTTTAATTCCTTTTCTAATTCTTTCCTTTTTTCTTTATCAGAGAGGTCCTTTAATAATTTTAGTTTTTCCAAAATTTCTTTTTTTGCCTTTGCTCTTAAACCAAGCTCCCCAAAACTTCTCTTTGAATCTATCTCCTTATATATAAAAAGAGCAGAAGAGGTATCTCCTTTTATCTCTTTTATCTCTGCAAGGTTGTATTTTGCTATAGCTCCAAGACTATCAGTCCTATAAGAAAGAAAATTTAAAAATTTCTCGGATTCATCAAAATTATTCATTTTTTTCAATACTTCTCCTTTAAGAAGATTAAGAGAATCGCTTAATTTCCCTTCCCCTAAAGAAGAAATAACAGAAAGGGCTTTTTCTAAACTATCCATTTTCATATATAAATTGCCTAAACTAAATATAATTTTCCCTTTTTCTTCTTTTTTACTCTTCCCAAGAGCTTTCTTATACATTTTCAAAGCTTCCTCTTCCCTCCCCATTGATTCATTTGCATTTCCAATTATATAATAAATCTCTCCAGAATACTCAGAGTATTTCTCAACAAATTTCTCTCCTTCTTCTATCGCTTTTTGAGGTTCGCCAAACTCAAGGAATAATTTCAATTTTGTTTTAAATGTCTCCATTCTTATCCCCTGACGAGGAGACCTTGAAGCTTTCTCAAGAAAAAGAAGCGCTTCATCCTTATCTCTTTTCTCAACAGCTATTTTCCCTAAAAAAAGATAAGCTTCGTCTGTAAAAGGAGAACCAGGGAAATACTCAACCAATTGCTTAAAACTTGCCTTTGCTTCATCTAAATTATTTAAATAAAAATAACTTTTACCCATAAGGAAAAATGCATCATCTACATATTCCGAGTCCTGAAATCTTTCAATTATTTTTTTACATTTTTTTATACTCTTATCGTAATTCTTTTCCTCAAAATATTTTTCTGCGTTATAGAAAGTGTTATAATAAACACAACCAATAAAAAAAAGAAAAAATAAAAAAAATTTTTTCATATTTCTTCTCTTATAACTTCTCCATTATTATAAGTAATAACTTCTACAAATTCTAAAGGGCTATTCTCATTATAAACAAATTCTATATGCATATTATTTTTCTTGCAGGAATAATCAAGGGTATTTTTCCCTTCATTTTCAAAATAAATTGCCACTTTAGGATTTGCAATTATACGCAATTTTGCATTCGATAAAGAACTTCCCTTTTTCTCAAGCCAACTAGTAAATCTTGAAAATAGGTATGGAGCACTCAACGCATAACCCTTACCTATACAATAAGGACAAGGCTCAACAAACTTTTTAGCTATATTCTCTCTAACTCTCTCCCTTGTCATCTCAAGAAGTCCATTAGGAGAAAGCTTAGGGGCAAGCCTATACCTTGCCTTACTTCTTTTCAATTGCTTCCTGAACAATTCCAGCAAAGCTTCTTGGTTCTCTTCTTTTTGCATATCTATGAAGTCTATTATAATTATGCCTCCTATGTCTCTTAGATTTAATTGCCTCGCTATCTCAATAGCAGCCTCGCAATTTGTCTTAAATATCATCTCCTCTGTTGTTTCTCTCCCACGATAAGAACCTGTATTTACATCAAAAACTGTTAGAGCTTCTGTCTCATCAATTACAATATACCCTCCACTCTTAAGATAGACCTTTCTCCTAAAGATAGAGCGAAGCTCTTGTTCAATCTTATAGTAATTAAAAATTGGTGTTGGATTTTTATATAACTTTACTCTTTCTAGAAAAGGAGAACTCTTCTTTTTTAGATACTTTATTATTTTTTCAAAAGCTTCCTCCGAATCCACGATAACCTCTGAAATTGAATCATCTAACAAGTCCCTTACAATTCTTATAGGTAACTCTTCATCTTTCCATAAAATAAAAGGGGCAGATACTTTCTTGCTTTCTTCTAAAATTTTCTCCCAAATTCCTTTCAATTCCAAATAATCTCTTTTCAACACTTCTATATCTTCGTTATAAGAAGCTGTCCTAATAATAATTCCCATCTTATCCTCATGTAATTTTCTCGCAATCTCCTTCAATCTCTCTCTAACAACTTTATTCCTTATCTTTCTAGAAACCCCAAAGACTTTCTTAGAAGGCATAAGCACAAGATACCTTCCGGGAATCCCTATAAATGTCGTAAGTCTTGCACCTTTTGTCCCATAAGGTTCTTTCTTTACTTGAACAATAACTTCGGAATTCCCTTCTTTTCCTCTTTTTTCAGGAAAAGAAAGATAATAATCATTCATCGGCAAAAAGCCTGCAGTATCATCTCCTATATCCACAAAAATCCCATTTAATTCCTTTCTAAGACCAATTATCTTTCCTTTTATAATTGTCCCGGGAGAATAAATTATATCCCCTCTTTCTATATAAAACTCAATCAACTCTCCATTCTCCCGAACGGCAACTCTTACATCATCTCTTCTTACATTAAGAATTATTTGCTTTTCTCCATTCATTGATCCGCTAAAGCTATAGAAGAAACATCTCTTATAATTTCAGAAAATGTAGGATGAGGAAAAACACATTCCGAAAGTTCCTTTAACCCTAATTTATTAATAATTGCAAGACTCAAAATAGAAATTAGCTCTGAAGCCCTCTCCCCAATTATAACTCCTCCCAATATTTCACCATTTCCAGAATGAATGATCTTAACATAACCTGAGGTTTTCCCTTCCGCTATTGCTCTTCCATTTGAAGCAAAGGGTAATTTTGAAATTTTATAATTCTCCTTTAAGGTCTCTTTTTCCGAAAAACCAACTGATGCAAACTCTGGCTTTGTATAAAGGACTTTTGGTATTACATAATTATCTTTTCTAACTTTCCTTCCAAGAATGTTCTCCGCCAAAATCTCAGCTTCTTTAAACGCAGAGTGAGCTAAAAGATAACCTCCAATACAATCTCCAATAGCATAAACATTTTCAATTTCTGTCTCCAAAAATTCATTCACTTTCACTCTATCTTTTTCTACAATTTCTTCTGGAATACCTTCGATATTTGGAATCCTTCCAATACACACAATAACTTTCTCAACTATTATATCTTTATTTTTCCCTTTCTCTTTAAAAAAAACATTAAATTTTTCATTCTCTTTTTTAACCTCTAAAACTTCTGAAGACAAATGAAACTCAATACCCTTTCTTATAAGACTTTTTCTCAAAATTTTTGTAAATTCTACATCTTCCCCTGGTAAGATTTCAGCTTCTTTCTCTATAACCTGAACTTTACAACCCAAAGAAGAAAAAATATAGCTTAATTCTATTCCTACAAATCCAGCCCCTATTATCGCTAATGATTCTGGCAATTCCTTTGCATTAAGAGCATCCGTGCTATCCCAAAATTCTCCTTGGATAGGAAAAGGAGGTGGAATTGGTTTAGAACCTGTAGCGAGAACAACCTTATCAAAACTAAAAGTTTCACCATCTACTTCTATTTTTCTGTCATCTTTCAGTCTTGCTTCCTTTTTTATAACTTTTACCTTCTTTTCCTTCAATAAAGATTTAATCCCTAAAAGCCCTCTTTTAATCGCCAAATCTTTGCTTTCTTGAATTTTCCTCCAATTTGGTTTTTTCTGGTATGACTTGACCATTTCATAAATTTCTACTGAAGAAATGAGAGACTTTGTTGGAATACAACCTTTATTCAAACAAACTCCACCCACCTCCTCCTTTTCAAACAAAAAAACCTCATTATTATCTGCTACTTTAAGAGCAAAACTATATCCACTAGGCCCACCACCAATGATTCCTATTCGCATTATTGAAGAAATTATAACATTGCCCTTCAAAAGTCAAGGGCTTATTGAACCCCTCTCTTCCAGATTTCCAAAATTGGCAACTTGACATCTTGAATTTTTTTTATATAGTAGTATAATAAAAATCTATGGGGTTTGTTGTTGCAATTGATGGAACAGCAGGTTCAGGAAAAACAACCACAGCAAAAGAGGTATCAAGGCGCTTGGGTTGGCTATATCTTGATACTGGAGCAACCTATAGAGCAGTAGCTTACTTTGTTTTAAAGAGGGGTATAGACCCCAAAAATGAAAGAGAGGTCATCCAGAGTTTAGACAATTTGAAAATTGAGATTAAAAATTTAAATGGTGAGCAAAGAACAATAGTTAACGGAGAAGACGTAACAGAAAAATTAAGAACAGAAGAAATAAACAAAGCTGTAACTCCTATTTCAAAAATAAAAGAGGTAAGAAGACAGTTAGTGGAGATTCAACGAAAGATAGTTAACGATAAAAATGCAATAGTTGAAGGTAGAGATATTGGAACTGTGGTCTTCCCGGATGCTAATATAAAATTTTATATGGATGCCGATATAAATGTTAGAGCAGAAAGAAGAAAGCAACAGGAAGGTTTAAATAATTTAGAAAAAGTAAAAGAAGATTTAAAAAGGAGAGATCATCACGATTCCACAAGAAAAGAAAGCCCTCTAAAGAGAGCTTCGGATGCTCTTTTCCTTGACACAAGTTCTCTCACCATTGAAGAGCAAGTAAACATTGTGATTTCAGAGATAAAAAAGATTAATGAAGGCTTCTCTTCCTTATAAAATAGGACGCCCTTTATTTTATTGGTTTTTCAAAATAATTCTTGGTCTAAAAGTAGAAGGATTAAATAATGTTCCAAGAAAAGGAGGATTAATAATTGCTCCTAACCATCGCTCAAATTACGACCCTCCAATTATAGGCTCTGTGATCAATTTCCGACCGGTTTACTTCCTCGCAAAAAAGGGCCTCTTTATAAATAAAACAGTCTCGGCAGTCCTAAAGAGTGTAAATGCGATTCCGGTAGATACAGAAAAACCTGGGGTTGAAGTTATGAAGAAATTTATAAACTTATTAAAAAATGGTGAAGCAGTAATAGTTTTCCCTGAAGGAAGGAGATCCCTCACAAACGAATTTCTTCCTCCAGAGCCAGGCGTGGGATACCTTTCAATAAAAACAGGTGCCCCTATTGTCCCTACTTTAATTATTGGAACCCATGAATCAATGTTAAATCATTTCCTACGGAAAAGCCCTCTTTTTGTAAAATTTGGAAAACCTATTTATCCAGACAAAGAAAAACCTACTATAAAGAATTCGAAAACATTATCAGAAAAAACAATGGAAGAAATAAAGAGTTTGATGTAATGGAGATAAAATTAGCAAAAAATATGGGATTTTGTTTTGGAGTAAAAAGGGCTATAAAAATAGCCAGGGGAATCAGAAAAAGCACAAAAGAAAAAGTCTGGACTCTTGGTCCAATAATCCATAATCCTCAGGTTGTTAAAAAATTAGAAGAAGAAGGGATAATACCTGCTAATGACTTTTCTGAGATAGATTCAGGATACGTTATAATTAGATCGCACGGAATTAGTCCAGAGGTTATAAACAAAATAAAAGAAAAGAATCTAAAAGAAATAGATGCAACTTGTCCTCTTGTAAAAAAGGCTCAAGAAAGAGCCAAACAACTTGTTAAAGAAGGTTATGAAACTTTCATTATAGGAGAAAAAGAACATCCAGAAGTAATAAGTATAATAGCAGGAACAAAAGGTAAAGCTCAAGTTATAGATCCTATTTTTATTAAAGATTTAGAGTTCAAAAATAGAAAAGTAGGTTTGGTTGTTCAAACAACTCAAAGTAAAGATTCTTTGAGGAAAGTCGTAGAATTTATCTTACCAAAAATTTCAGAACTTAGAGTTTTCAACACAATTTGTGATGTAACAAGCAAAAGGCAAGAAGAAGTTAGAAAGCTTGCCAAAAACTCTGATGTTATGATAATAATAGGTGGCAAAAAAAGCGCTAACACCTCAAGGCTTGTTTCCATTGCAAAAGAAGAAGGTTGCGTAACATACCACATAGAAGAAGCAAAAGAAATAAAAGAAGATTGGTTTACCGATGTAAGAAAGGTAGGTGTCGCATCTGGAGCTTCAACCCCTGAGTGGATTATTAAAGATGTAGTTAAAAAACTAACAAAAATTAAAAATAAGGAGAGGGTATTAAATGAGCGATGAACTAAGCATAATTGAACCTATAAGTGAAAAAGAAGCAGCTAAACTTTTAGAAGAATACACAGAAAAAAGTTTCCCAGACTCAGGTGTAGTTAAAGGAAAGATTGTCAAGATTACAGACAAAGAAGTTTTGGTGAATGTGGGGCTTAAATCTGAAGGTGTTATTCCTATTGAAGATTTTGATTCTGAATCTAAGTCCGAGTTTTCTGTAGGTGATGTTATAGATGTTTATCTAGAAGATGTAGGCGGACATCAAGGGCTTGCAACAATCTCTAAAAAGAAAGCAGACTTTATAAAAAGCTGGGATCAAATTAAAGAAGCTTATAAAGAAGGAAACCCTGTAGAATGTGAAGTTGTAAGAAGAGTTAAAGGCGGACTTATGGTAAAAGTTTTCGGAACAGAAGCTTTTCTACCTGGCTCCCAAATTGATTTAAAACCTGCAAAGGAAGTCGATGTAAACATTGGAGATAAATTTCAAGTAAGAATAATAAAGGTAAACTTTAAAAGAAGAAATATAGTGGTCTCAAGAAAAGTAATTCTAAGCGAAGAACAAGAAGCAAAAATATTAGAATTCTTAGAAAAAACAAAAGAAGGAGACGTTGTAGAAGGAACTGTTAAAAATATCACCGAATTTGGAGCTTTTATTGAGTTAAATGGAGGAATAGACGGCTTACTTCATATAACAGATATGTCTTGGAGAAGAATAAACCACCCTTCAGAAATTCTTTCAATTGGAGATAAAATCAAAGTAATGGTTAAAGAAGTGGATAAAGATTCCAAGAGGATATCCTTAGGATTAAAACAACTCACACCTGATCCTTGGAAAAATATAAGCGAACGTTATCAGATTGGGAAACAAGTGAAAGGCAAAGTTGTTTCAATCACAGACTATGGGGCATTTATTGAGCTTGAATCAGGAATCGAGGGTCTTATTCATATTTCCGAGATGTCCTGGACAAGACATATAAAACATCCTTCAGAATTAATGAAAATTGGAGAAGAAGTAGAAGCAATAGTGTTAGAAGTGGATGAAAAAGCAAGAAAAATATCTTTAGGTCTCCGGCAAGCTATGCCTGATCCTTGGGAAAAAGTTCCGGAAAAGTATCCTGTAGGTTCAATAATTAAAGGAAAAGTTACAAACCTTACTTCTTTTGGTGCGTTTATTCAATTAGAAGAAGGAGTTGAAGGTCTTCTCCATATATCTGATATGTCTTGGACACAGAGGATTAATCACCCAAGAGATGTCCTTGAAAAAGGAGAAATTATAAAGTGTAAGGTGCTTTCGTTAGATGTAAAAGAAAGACGTATTTCTCTTGGGTTAAAGCAACTAAAAGATGACCCATTAACAATCTTTGCCGAGAAGTATCCTGTTGATAGCAACATAATTGGAACTGTGTTTGAGATACTGCCAAAAGGAATTGTCGTTTCTCTTGGTAAAGGATTAAAAGGATTTGTCCCATTTTCTCATCTTGGTAAAAAAGGAATAAAAAAACCTGAAGAAGGATATTCTCTTGGGGATAAGCTGAAATTAAAAGTTATAGAAATAGACTTAGAAAGAAGAAATATAATTCTCTCAGAAAGAGAGTATCTAAAAGAACAACAAATGAAATATGAAAAAATTAAAGAGGAAGAGAAAAAAATAGAAACTCAAGAAAACGCCTCTCAAGAGCTAACCTCTAAGGAATCTATTCAGAAAGAAGAACTAAAGGAAGGGGAAGAAAAATCATAAGATAAATGGCTTCTAAATATATAGTAATAGTAGGAGGGGTTCTAAGCGGAATTGGAAAAGGAATCGCCACCTCCTCTATTGGAAAAATAATAGAGAATTACGGATATTCGACCACCGCTATTAAGATAGATCCATATATAAATTACGATGCTGGAACGTTAAGACCAACCGAACATGGAGAAGTTTGGGTCACAGATGATGGAGGGGAAATTGACCAAGATCTTGGCAACTACGAAAGATTTCTCTGTAAAGACATACCAAAAGAAAACAACATTACCACAGGACAAATTTACAAAAGTGTAATAGAAAAAGAACGCGCTGGAGAATACTTAGGACAAACAGTCCAATTTATTCCCCACATCCCAGATGAAATCATAAGGAGAATAAAAAAAGCCTCTGAAGGGTTTGAAGTAAGTATTATAGAGATAGGGGGTACAATAGGAGACTACGAGAATATGCCTTATCTTTTTGCTGTAAGAAGCCTTATAAGAATGATTGGTAAAGAGAATTTAGCAATCGTTATGCTTTCCTACCTTCCCATTCCTTCTCATATTGATGAAATGAAAACAAAGCCCACGCAACAGGCAATAAGGCAACTTTCTGAACACGGAATATGGCCAGATATTATCCTCTGTAGAGCAAAAACCCCTCTTGATGACGTTAGAAGAAAAAAGATCGAAACTTACGCTAATATAGAAGCCGATTATGTTATATCTGCTCCTGATACTGACTGTATATATGAAGTTCCCTTAAATTTTGAAAAGGAAAACTTAGGGAAAAAATTGCTTGATAAATTAATGCTCTCCCCAAGGAAAAAACCTGACTGGAGTAAATGGAAACAATTGGTAGAAGGAATTATGAATCCAAAAGTAAAGGTAAAAGTTGCTATGGTGTGTAAATATCTTGATATAGGAAAGTTTTCTCTTAAGGATTCCTATATTTCGGTTTCAAGGGCTCTAATAGATGCAGGAGCACAAGATAAGATAGGAGTGGATATTAAATGGATTGATTCTAAAGAGATAGAAAAAGAAGGAACTGATTGCCTTAATGATGTTGAGGGAATAATAGTTCCTGGAGGATTTGGTGAAGCTGGTTTTGAAGGGAAAATTGAAAGTATTAGATATGCCAGAGAAAAGAAGATTCCCTATCTTGGGTTATGTCTTGGTATGCAACTTGCCTTAGTGGAGTACGCAAGAAATGTAATGGGACTAACCAATGCAAATACGAGAGAAGCCGATCCTAATGCATCTCATAAAGTCATTGATTATCTCGAAAAACAAGCTGAACTCATTGGAGAGAAAAAAATAGGTGGAACTATGAGATTGGGGGCTTATGCAGCACAATTAAAAAGAGGAACAAAGGTCCTTGAATGGTATGAAAAAACTGGAAGATTAAAGGCAGATGAAGAGAAAATAAAGGAAATAAAAGAACCTTTTAGACTTGGAATCCTAGATAAAGGAGAACCTGTTGTTCTTGAACGTCATCGTCATAGATACGAAGTTAATCCTGAGTATATAGAAGCTTTTGAAAAAGCAGGCATTATTTTTAGTGGTTTTCATCGTCCAGCTTGTGGCAAACCTTTAATGGAATTTATGGAACTTCCAAATCATCCCTTTTTTATTGCCACCCAATCTCATCCAGAATTTAAATCACGTCTTGAAAATCCTGCTCCTCTTTTTTTAGGTTTTTTAAAAAGCATTATTAATTATAAGTGAATTTTGCTTATTATCCTAAAAATTCCATCATTCATTCTCTTGATCCAAGGAGTAAATTATTCTTTGCCTTCTCCACTTTTATCTTTATTTTGCTTTTAAAAAATATCTATAGTTACTTTTTACTTCTTCTATTTATAATTTTTCCTTTTTCTTTCTCAAAACTTCCAATAAAAAAACTCTTAAAGAATTTTCTCCCTCTCTTTGGATTAATTCTCATAACTTTCTTATTCCATCTTTTCTTAACCCCTGGAAAAATCCTTCTTAAGTTAGGCTTTTTAAATGCAACATTAGAAGGCTTACAAAAAGGTTTTTTTTATTCTTTAAGAATAACCCTTCTCATCTTCTCTTCTACATTTGTAGGGCTTACTACTTCTCCGATTGACCTTGCAGATAGCCTTTCTCCGTTTTTTTCTCGCTTAAAGTCTAAAACCTTAAGAGACTTTCCCATGATTATGATTTTTACATTACGCTTTGTCCCTTTTATGTTCCAAGAAGGGAAAAGAATTATCCTTGCTCAAAAAGCAAGATTCGGAAATATTAGAATTAATAAAAATCTCATTTCTTTGATCTTCCCCATTATTCATTCTTCTATTAGAAAAGCAGAAACTTTAGCCCTTGCACTTCACGCAAAGGCTTATCAGGTTGGAGAGAAGAGGATAACTCTTAGAGAATTCCGTTTATCTTGGAAAGATTTCTTATTTATGATTTATGCTCTTTTCCCATTGTTTATTCTGTTCTTAGAAAAAAAATTCCTATAAAAGGTCTTGACAGAAATAAAAAATTTATTATCTTATATTTGCTCGGTGGCCATAACGGAGAGGACATACCCGTTCCCATTCCGAACACGGAAGTCAAGCTCTCCAGTGCCGATGGTATTGCCCTTTTTAGGGTGAGAGAGTAGGTCGCTGCCGGGCATTTTATTTTTGGCTTTACTCGAAGGTACTAAAAAATTTTAAAAATAGATTTTTCTTCCTTAGCAAACGATTAACCTTCTTCTTAATATTTGCAGAACCTTTTTATAGAATTAATTTTCATGAAGGAATCCCGCAATCTAATTTTCAGAAGATAAATTTATCTCAAAATTTCGATAAAAGAAGAAACTTTTCTATTCTCTTGAGAATTCTATTAATTTTATTACTCAGAAAATTCCTCAAAAATCTTTAATAGAAAATATACAAGAACATTACCATTTAAAAGTTATCATAGTGAATTTTATTTAGAAATAGAAGAAAGGACAATAAAACTTGCTCCATAAAAGTTTCTTAAATTTAAAAAGATAGCCTTTTAACTAAACTCTATTATAAATCCCTAATTTCAAGCTAAAGGTGACATCGTCATAATCTTTTTAGCGATTTCAGGATAACGAGCAATAAACTTTAACTCTTCCTCCACCAAAGGCTTTTGATTATGAACATTAGCAAACCTCACAAGTTCAAGAATCTTAGTTGCTTCAGCATCATCCTCGAAAGCTATCTCCAGCTTTTCATATACATTCCTAAAACCTTTTATTCCAGAATATTCCCCTACAGTGATCTGTCTCCCTGTTTCAATGATCTCTGGTTCTCCCCTTCCAAGCTCCTCAAAATCGTAAAGTTCATAATTGCGCCTATCTTTAAGAGCTCCATCTGCATGAATCCCTGATTCATGAGCAAAAGCATTAGCACCAACTCCAGGTTGATTAATTGGAATTGGAATACCAAATGCATAAGAAGCATATTTGCAAATTCTCCAAGCCATCTTCAAATTAATACTCTCATCCAGAGTATATTTATCCATTCCACTTCCATATTTAATTGCTAAGATCACAGAAACAAGGTCTGCATTCCCCGCCCTCTCTCCCATACCATTTATACAGGTATTAATATAAGCATCCACTCCAGCATCACAAGCCGCCATAGCTCCTGCTACTGAAGTAGCAACAACCATTCCAAGATCATTATGGCAATGCAATTCTATAGGAATTTTTATTTTTTCTGCAATTTTTTTAACCCTTTCATATATTGTAAAAGGGGTATCATATCCAAGAGTATCACAATAACGGAATCTATCCGCTCCTGCTTCCTTAGCCGCTAATGCAAAAGAAATAAGATAATCCATATTAGAACGAGAAGCATCTTCAGCATTTACTCCAATAGACTTTGCTCCTAATTCTTTAGCTAATTTTACCGCACTAGTCATCTCTTTTATAACTAACTCATGATCCAACTTTCCCTTAAATTTATGAGAAATCATCTGATCAGAGGTAGAAATAGACAAATTGAGATATTCAATCCCAGGAACCAATTTAAATGCCAACGCCACATCATCTTCAATAGCCCTAATCCATCCCTCTAAACGCATATCCCCAAAAACTCCCATTTTGGCTAACTCCAAGTTTGCGTTTAGATAATTTGTTTCATGACGAGTCGTAGGAAAGCCAAATTCAGACTGGAAAATTCCCATTTGAGAAAGATAAAGATTTATTATGGTTTTCTGTAATTTAGAAAGGCAAATACGGGAAGTTTGAACACCATCGCGATTTGTCACATCAATTATATAAATTTTAGGCATTTTTTAAATTTCCTCCCTTAACAAAGTTTACTTATAAATTCTTCAAATCTATTTATTCCTTCAACAATATCTTCCATAGATAAAGCGTATGATATTCTTATATAATCATCATCTCCAAAAACGCAACCCGGAACCACAGCTATTTTCGCTTCACTAAGAAGTAGTTCCGCCAAAGAAAGCGAATCCTTAATCAAACAACCATTATAAGACTTACCATATAAATTTTTTACATTCACCCAACAATAGAATGTCCCATTTGGCTTAATTACTTTTACTTCATTTATTGAATTTATTCTCTCTACTATATATCTTCGCCTCTTATCAAACTCTTCAACCATTTTTCTTAAATCTTCTTGAATACCTCTTAAAGCTTCTATACTCGCATATTGAGCAATAGAGGTTGGATTAGAAGTTGAATGATCCTGAAGATTTGACATTGCTTGAATTATTTCTTTTGGTCCTGCAGCATAACCAATCCTCCAACCTGTCATTGAATAGGCTTTAGAAACACCATTTATAACTATCGTTAAATTTTTTATCCCTCCTCCTAAAGAAGCAATACTGACATGTTTATACCCATCGTAGATTAATTTCTCGTAAATCTCATCAGAAAGACAAAAAATACTTCTTTTAATCAGAATTTCACTAATTGCAGTCAACTCTTTTTTTGTGTAAACCATTCCTGTGGGATTTGAAGGGGTATTTAGAATCAATAATTTTGTTTTAGGTGTAATTACTCTTTCTAATTGTTGAGGATCAATTTTAAAATTATTTTTCCAATCCGTTTTTAATAAAACCGCTTTCGCCCCTGTTATCTTAATCATTTCCAAATAACTCACCCAATATGGAGAGGGTAAAATCACCTCATCCTCTTCCTCACATAATGTTAAAAGTGCATTAAAAATAGAGTGTTTTGCTCCACAAGAAACAAGAATCTCTTCGGGAAAATACTCTAAACCATTATCTTTCTTAAGTTTTTCTATAATTGCTTCTTTCAATTCTCTTATTCCAGAAGTAGGAGTATATTTAGTAAACCCCTTATCAAGTGCCTCCTTAGCTGCCTCTTTAATATTAAGAGGTGTATCAAAATCAGGTTCACCAGCTCCAAAACCAATAACATTAATACCTTCTATTTTCATCTTCTTTGCTTTTGCAGTGATTGACAAAGTTGGAGATGGACTAATCTGACTTACCCTCTTTGATATTACCATCCTCCTTTTACCTCCTTTTCTCTCTAAAACCCCAACTCTTTCTTCAAAGTTTCGTATTGTTTCCAGAGCCCATTTGGTAAGCGATTACCAAACCGAGAAAAGAATTCCTTGATTTCAAGTAGTTCCCTACCCCATTCCGAAGGATTAATCTCAAACAACTTCTGTAGTTTCTCCTTAGGAATAGAAAGACCTTCCAAATTTAAATCTTCCGGATAAGGAACATATCCAAGAGGTGTGCTTTTTGCTCCAACCTTATCTTTGGTTCTATCTATAATCCACTTTATAACCCTTATATTTTCTCCAAATCCTGGCCAGATAATTTTCCCATCTTCATCAACCCTAAACCAATTCACAGAAAATATTTTTGGTGGATGTTTCAAGCGGTTCCCTATATTTAACCAATGTTGAAAATAATCACCCATATTATAACCGCAAAAAGGAAGCATTGCCATTGGGTCTCTTCTTAAAACACCTATCTCGTGGATAGCTGCTGCTGTTGTCTCTGAACCATTTTTTGCACCCATAAAAACCCCATGTTCCCAATCAAAAGCTTCCACAACTAAAGGAATAAGATGGCTTCTTCTTCCTCCAAATATAATCCCTGAAATTGGAACTCCTTTTGGATTATCAAATTCCTTGGATAGGATTGGAGAGTTATATATTGAAACAGTAAAACGAGAATTAGGATGAGCAGCTTTTGTTCCGGTCGAGCTATCCCAAGGTTTACCTCGCCAATCCAAAAGATTCTTTGGAGGTTTTTCATCTAAGCCTTCCCACCAAGGTTCATTTGTATCAATATTTAAAGCTGTGTTAGTAAATAGTGTTGGATAAAATTCAGCTGCTTTTAAAGTCTTCATCACATTGGGATTTGTTTTTGTAGAAGTCCCAGGAGCCACTCCAAAAAGCCCAGTCTCAGGATTAATGGCATATAGCCTTCCATCAGATCCAATATTTAACCAAGCAATATCATCGCCCAATGTCCAGACTTTATAACCTGGCAAAGCTGACTCTAACATAGCTAAATTTGTTTTACCACAGGCAGAAGGCATTGCAGCAGTAAGATAAGTAATATTTCCTTCAGGATCCTCTACACCTATAATTACCATATGCTCCGCAAGCCATCCTTCTTGAAAACTAAGCCAAGAAGCAATCCGTAAAGAAAAACATTTTTTTCCTAAAAGAGCGTTACCTCCATACCCTGAACCAATACTTAAAACTAGATTTTCTTCCGGGAAATGCATAATAAAACGCTTATTTGGATCAAAATCACCAACAGAATGAAGCCCTCTCACAAAATCATCTCTCTCCCCAATTTTCTCAATAACTTCTTTACTCATTCTGGTCATTATTCGCATACTCACAGCCACATAAGAAATATCTGTAATTTGAACACAAGCCTTTGCATAAGGAGAATCAGGGTGCCCCATCATATAAGGAAGGACATACATTGTCCTTCCTTTCATACAACCTTTAAATAAAGTTCGCATTTTCTCCTTGGCTTCCTCAGGATGCATCCAATTGTTATTAGGGCCTGCAGTTTCTTTATCAGGATGACAAACATAAGTAAGATGCTCTGTTCTTGCTACATCAGTAGGATGACTCCTATGAAGGTAAGCATTCGGCCAAATTTTGTGATTTAATTCTTGAAAAACAGGAGTTTCTCCTATCCTTTCTTCTTCAATACCAATTTCAACAATTTTGCGAGCCTCTTCCTCTGATCCATCACACCAAAAGATTTTCTCTGGCTCACATAACTCAGCCTGCTCTTCTACCCATTTCTCAAGTGGTTTCTTCATTTCTCCTCCTAAAAAACAAACTTAAAAGCAATAAAAAAGCCAACTCCTGTTCCCCGCTCTCTTAACTTTAAAAAGAGAACTAAGGGAACAATTCATTGGCTTACTCAGCAACCGCCACTTTCGGCTTTTGCTTACAGTCTTCCCAGGGAAAATTATAACAAAAAAACTAATTTTGTCAATCCTTTCAAAAGAAATTTTCCTCTAAATTTTTATCGAGTATAAAAATTATAACTCTTTCTCCAGTCCTTGTGCTTATATCAGTATGCATACTTTTCACGGTAGCTCCGGTATTTTCCAAGATTATCTTCTCTAATAAAGTCCTTCCATTTTCTAAAAGTTGCATCCTTACTCTCTTTATCAAATCTGCCCCTTCAGGACTCTGTGCCAATTTCTCCTCTGCTAAAGTAAGAACACCCTTAAGTCTAACAAAAACCATATCCTTTAGGATATAAGTCTTTGTTTCTTTTGGGCCTCTTCCCATATATTCCTTTTCAAACTTCGTAATTGCTTCGCTAATTTGAGCCTCAATTTGTCCTTTTGTCTTCTTCATCTTTCATAGTAAAAATATATTATTCTCCTCACAAATTCTAATCATCTCCGGAGGCCAAATTCCACATTGAACTTCTCCAATATGAGCTTTCTGAAGAAGTAACATACACAGACGAGACTGCCCAATTCCCCCCCCAATAGAAAGAGGCAATTTATCCTCAAGGAGCATTCTATGCCACATTAATTCCTTTCTGTATTCTGTATTTGTAATTTTAAGTTGCCTTAGTAAAGCCTCCTTATCCACTCTTATTCCCATTGAAGAAATCTCAAGGCTCTTATTTATTACAGGATCCCAAACAATTAAATCCCCATTCAACCCTTTTGTCTTCTCTGAAGTAGGGGTTGTCCAATCATCATAATCTGGAGCTCTTCCATCATGTGGCTTACCATCTGCCAATTCTCCTCCGATTCCTATAATAAAAACTGAGCCCTTTTCTTTAGTTATTGCATCCTCCCTTTCCCGTGGCGACAAATGAGGATATCTTTCTTGGAGTTCTTCACTATGAATAAAAGTTATCTCATCTCTTAAAAAAGGTTGCAATTGTGGAAATTTCTTGTATACAATCATCTCTGTTTCTTTTAAAACTTTATATATTTTCCTAACCACTTCTTTTAAAAAATCAAGATTTCTTTCCTCCTTTGAAATTACCCTTTCCCAGTCCCACTGATCTACATATATTGAATGCAAATTATCCAAAACTTCATCTCTCCTTATAGCATTCATATCTGTATAAAGCCCACTTCCCAAAGTAAAACCATATCTTGCTAGAGCTAATCTCTTCCATTTCGCAAGAGACTGAACTACTTCCGCTTTTATTTCCGGGAAGTTCTTCAAGTCAAAATCTACAGGTCTTTCTACACCATTAAGATCGTCATTAATGCCCGTCCCAGAAGCAACAAATAAAGGAGCACTCACCCTTGTTAAATTCAACTGATTTGCAAGTTCAACTTCAAAATAATCCTTAATCAACTTTATAGCTTCTTCTGTTTCTACTAAACTCAAATGATTAACATATCCTTCAGGGATTATGAGATTCATTTCACCTCCAATTAGATACCCTCAATAGAGGTTGCCTTCTCTATCAACGAATCTACTTTTTTCTTCAAACTATCTGGCAATCCCTCAATTCCTTTCTCAAGAAAACCTCTTATAAGAAGAGCTCTTGCACTATCTTCGTTTAAACCTCTTGCCATAAGATAATTTAGTTTTTCTCCTGCAATTTTGCCAATTGATGCCTCATGAGACAACTCAGTCTCCATATTAGCAGCCTTTAATTCTGGAATTGTATAAACCAAACTTTTTTCACTTAGCAAAAGACCATTACATTCAGTATGCCCTTTCGTATTTCTACCTCTTCCTTCAATATAAGCTCTTAAAATAAGATGACTGTTTTCTGAAGCTACTCTGCTTAAAATCTCACAACCTGCTTCTTCTCCATTCAAAATCCCCCTTGCTCCCATATCAAAGAATGAACCAGCCCTTCCATAGATAATAGTATTGAATTTAGCTCTCGCACCATCCGAAAGATAAGCTATTGGGTTACTTTGAATTCTTTTTACCCGAGTCAAAGCAATGTAATTGGAAGTAAAGGTAGCACTCTTCCCTACATCCACTCCAGCTCTTGGATAAACAACAACCTCAGTCCCCCAATCATGGATCATCGTGTAGGTAAGACTGGCACCTTCTTTCACAAACATTTCTGTAACTGCAAGATGACTTCCTAAAGAGACCATATTACCAGTTGCACAACCTGTTACTATATTGAGCTCTGAATGAGGTTCAAGAACTATAATATTATGCAAAACTTGTTTAAAAGATTGAGTATGCATAAAAAAGCAAGATTGAAAAGGAACTTTTATTTTAGCCCCCTCTTTAACATAAACAAAACTACCAAGAGGTTCTTCTTGGGAAGCGACTTCCTTTGTAACTTCATCCTCATCTCTGCCCACAAGAGAAAAAAGCAAGTCCCCTACCCAATCATAAACTTGGAGGGCAAAGGATATAGGCATAACAATTAAAGATTCTTCCTTGGACTCCGATTGGATTGTTTTATTATCAGTTATTAAGAAAGAACCCGCCCTTTCAGTTTGTCCTTTTGCATCAAATCCAACTCTATCTAAATTAGAAATCTCCTCTTTTAAATTCTCATCGATCTTCTTCATCTTTCTCTTGCCTCCTTTATGCATCTTTCGAAACCAAATTTTTTTATCTGATCAAAAATATCAAGAGGTGGACCAGAACACACTATTTTCCCATCCACAATTACATAACCCTTATCTGCATGTAGCCCTTCAAGGATTTGTCCCGAATGGGTCACAATTATTCCTCCATTTTTCCTCTCTCTAATTGGCTTATTTTTTTCTAATAATTTCATCATAATACCAATCATCAATTTTATACTATCAATATCAACACCTGAATCAGGCTCATCAAATAAAACAAGCTGGGGAGATTGTGCTAAAAGTTGTAAAAGCTCGTTTCTTTTTCTCTCTCCTCCTGAAAAACCAACATTTACCTCCCTTTCTAAATAAGCTTCCATTTTGACCTTCTTAGCAATTTCCTGAGAAATTTTTCTATTATTAGTAATTGCTCCCAACAGAACATCAAGAGTTACACCATCAACACTCGGAGGATGTTGGAAAGCAAGGCCTATTCCTGCTCTTGCCCTTCTTGTAATACTCCAATCTAATATGGAATCACCTTTATAAATTATATCACCTTCAATAACATTATATTGAGGCAATCCCATAATAGTATTTACAAGAGTAGTCTTCCCAGAACCATTTGGGCCAAAAACAATATGGGTTTCTCCTTCTTTTATAAGCATATTGACATTCTTAAGAAGAACACTACCTTCAACTTCTACTGAAAGATTCTTAATCTCTAGAAGAACATTCACTTTTTCTACATAAGACATATCGGAATAAATTTTAAACAAGAAAAAGAGAAAGTCAAGCTATTTTTAGAAAAAATCTTGTTTCTTGCCTCTTGTTTTTTAGCCTTTGTTAATTCTTCTTTGCTATCTTTTAAGGTTCAAAGTCTACATTCTAAATTATTTTCCCTTTTTACCCTTGACTTATCACAAAATTTATATATCTTATTATTAAAGAAAATATAACAAGACCTTTATAATCTTAAGGATTCTTAGCTTTAAATCAACAATTTAAAAATTTTCCTTACAGATTAAGGTCAATTTTCTAAATACTTTCTCCACGGAGGTATTTAGAAGAGGTTATATTTTTAAAACAAAAACATTCTAACCACAAAGGAGGCAGAATGAACATTTATGTAGGAAACATTCCGTGGGACTTAACAGAAGAGGAGCTTAGAGCAGCTTTTGAAGCTTATGGTAAGACAACAACAGTCAGTATCATCAAAGACAAGTACACAGGAAGATCAAGAGGTTTTGGGTTTGTAGAAATGCCACAGGAAACTGAGGCAGAAGCTGCAATAAACGGACTTAACGGAAAAGAACTTAAAGGTAGAGAGATAATCGTGAATAAAGCACGTCCTCGCACACAAAATCCGCGAAAAAATAGAAGAAGAGGTAGAGTATAATTTGACTTATTTTTCCAGTTGCTCTAAAGAATTGTATTTTTCTTTATTAAAAGAGCACAGAACTATTTACCGGAGGTAAACACTTAGTAAAAATTTTTCTTCACATAAATCCCTTTTAAAAAATCCTTTTTAATTAAGGAAGGAGTTATAAAATGTTTATTAAATTGATCTCGCCGCGCTCTCCTGTAAAATTTGTAAGCAAGCGAGAAAAGGCAATAAATTTTTCTCGCTTAACCCTTACAACTATTGCAGCTTTATTTCCCAAAGAGGATAAAATTGAGATAATAAACGACAGCATAGAGGAAATTAACTACAACGAGAAGGTGGATCTTGTAGGCATAACCTCCATAACTTCAACAGCACCACGTGCTTATGAAATCGCTGATAAATTTAGAAAAAAGGGAGTTCCAGTCATAATAGGAGGAATACACCCTTCTACATTACCAGAAGAAGCTATAAAACACGCAGATTCAGTTGTAATTGGAGAAGCAGAAGGACAAATTGAAAATTTAATTAGGGATTTCAAAAGAGGAAAACTGAAAAAATTCTATCACTCAAAGAAAAAGCCAGACCTTACTAAAATCCATCCACCAAGAATAGATTTATACGAAAATAAAAACAAATACTATGACGAAATCCAAATGATTCAAACCACTCGTGGATGCCCTTTCAATTGCGACTTCTGTAGTGTAACAAATTTCTTTGGAGAAACCCACAGAGTAAAACCCATTCCTATTGTTATTCAAGAAATTAAAAGATTTAAAAGACATACCTTAATATTCTTCGTAGATGACAATATTATAGGTAATCTAAATTATGCCAAAGAACTATTCAAAGCTCTAATACCTTTAAACATAAAATGGTTTGGGCAAGCTTCTATAACTATTGCAAAAAATAAAGAACTCCTAAACCTTGCAGCAAAAAGCGGTTGCTTATCACTTTTCATTGGGTTCGAATCAGTTTCCCCAAGTTCTCTTAAAGAAGTCGGGAAAAATATTAATATTGTAGAAAACTACAAAGAATCAATAAAAATAATACACGATTATGGAATTGGAATTATAGGAGCCTTTATATTTGGCTTTGATTCTGATAAGAAAAACGTTTTTGAAGAAACAGTCTCTTTCATAGAAAGAACCCAGATAGAGCTACCAAGTCTTTCAATCCTTACCCCTCTTCCAGGAACCCGACTATACAAAAAATTTGAAAAAGAAAAAAGAATAATAGACTATAACTGGGAAAAATACACAAATGGCGAAACGGTATTTATTCCAAAACTTATGAAAAAAGAAGAACTGCAAGAAGGTTATCTTTGGGCAAGAAAACAACTCTCCTCCCTAAACTCAATATTTAAAAGAACCTTCCACCTAAGAAAAATAGCAATACTATACATCCCAATTAACCTAATAATGAGAAAAGCTTCTCTCGCAACTCTAAAAAATATAGAGAAAAAATCTAAATAGAATTCTTTGTTACATATAATTTCTTCTTCAAAAATAATTTTTCCTATTGACAACTCAATAATTATGTTTAAACTTATTAATTATTAAAATTAGTAAATATGAGAATTAGAATAAATTTTTTACCTGAAAATAGTTTATTTAAGATTCCTGTGAACTACAATTATCTTATCCAGTCTTTTATTTACCGAAATATTTCTAAAAATCTCTCAGATTTTCTTCATGGGAAGGGTTACTCATTAGGGAAAAGAACTTTCAAAATGTTTACCTTTTCAAGAATTTCAGGAAAATCCATTTACGAGAAAGAGACTAAAACTCTCATTTTTAAAGATAATTTTGAATTTTGGGTTTCCTCTCCTCTAAGTGATTTCCTTGAATCGTATGCAACAGAACTCTTAAAAAAGCCTGAGTTATGGATAGGAGAGCAAAGAGTGTATGTCCACTCTATAGAAATAGGTATAACTCCAACTTTTGGAGAAGAAATAACAGTAAAGATGCTCTCGCCCATAACAGTTTACAGAACCTTAGAAGATAAAATAGGAAAGAAAAAAACATATTATTTTCATCCTCGTGAATCAGAATTTTCAGAGCTAGTTTCCGAAAACATCAAGAGAAAATACAAAGCTTTATACAAATGTCAACCACCCTCTCAGGAATTCAAAATAATCCCAGAAAAGTTGAGCAAAAATAGCGAACAAATCACCTATTACAAAAACAAATATGTAATAAAAGGATGGCTTGGAGTATAT
This sequence comes from candidate division WOR-3 bacterium, assembly GCA_039804165.1. NCBI lineage: Bacteria > Pseudomonadati > Caldifarciminota > Caldifarciminota bacterium. The sequence goes on along the minus strand of JBDRZZ010000011.1, from coordinate 12,259 downwards.
ACACTCAAAAGCCATCCAGAAATGTTAAAACTTGCCTGGAATGCAGGGATTGGAGCGAAAAATTCAGAAGGTTTTGGAATGTTCGAGATCCTTAATCTCCATGGCAAAGAAGGGAGCAAAAGTGAGTAAAATAACAAAAGACATAACATTAGAAGAATGGGAGAAACTATATACTGCAGCCGTAGATTTTAGAGACATAGAGTGTTGGAACTGGATGTTTGACACAGACCTATTTGGGGTTCAAGACCCAGAAACAAAAGAAATAGGATATTGTAGTGTTTTGGGAAATCTTGGAGAATTTTTTTCCTTAAATGTCTACCTTGGAGAAGAAGGGCTAAAAAGCTATCTCAAAATGCTAACTCAAGAAGAAGCTTCCTTTGATTCAGAAATACTTTATGTTCAAGATTGCCTTGTAGCTTCATTTGTCAATAAAGAAGTTCTACATAAAAAAGACCTAGAAGTTATCGAAAGACTTGAATTAAAATTTCAAGGAGAAAATCAATGGCCTATATTTAGAAGATATAAACCCGGTTTTTATCCTTGGTTTCTTACAAAAGAAGAAGTGCGATTTTTAACAATTATGTTAGAACAAGCCAAAAATGTTGCTTTGCTTTTCAAGAAAAACGAAACACTTTTTACACCTCCCCAAAAGGGATTATTATTTGTGATGACTCCAGAGAAAAAGGGAAAGAAAATTAAATGGGAAGAAAAGTGGATAAGACCAGAATTCAAACCAGAAGTGATAAAAATCCCAATCATAGATGATTATTCTATAAAAGAAGCGAAAGAAAGTATTAACTCAAAAGAAGGTGAATGGGAAATTGATTTCTTTTATGCACCTTTTACAATTCAAGAAAAAGAAGAGGAAGTGCCATATTATCCCCTTGTATGTTTATTCATTGACCACTTATCAGGCTTAATTATAGATTTCCAACTATCCAAATCCCGGGAATACCTTAAGGAATTTCTTAATAAGTTCTTAGACATAATAGAATTCAAAAGGATAACTCCCTTGAGGATTCTTGTAAAAAAGAAAGAATGTTACTTATTATTTAAACAAATTGCAAAGGAATTAGAAATCGAGCTAATGGTAATAGAAAGCCTTAAAGAATTAGAAGAAGCTAAAAAAGAACTGTTTAGAAGGAGGTTATTTTGACAGGCGACTATGATTTAGTAAAAGAATTCTTAGAGTTTATAGAAAAGGTAAAAGAGACGCCATCCGAGGAATTTTATGGATTATCACCCTTACAAATGTTTAAATTACTTACTTTTGAAGATTTTAAATCTTTAAGTCCTTTCCTTCAATTTAACAAAAACATCCCTGAGGAAAAATTACTAAAAACCCCAATATTAGATCTGGAAGAAAAACTTGTTGGAATCCTTAAGGCAAACGGGGGAAAGCTAAAGCTCACCAAGAACAAAAATCTTAAACTTAAAGATGTTAACAATTTATTCTTTTCTTGTAAAATTTTTGAAAATTATGAATTTCATCGTGGTAGCGAACAGAAGATTACCTCTGAAGAAGCAGTTACCCATTTATTTAGAATAAGAAACATTATAACTTTTAATAGAGAATTTTTTGAAAAAGGGAAAAGAACGTTGGTTTTTAAAGAAAAAGAGTTTATTAAACACTCTTCTTACGAAAGATTTCTAAGTTACATAGATATTGCAATAAATTCAATAAATTGGTCTTATTTCTACTGGGATAAATTCTTCTATTTTATAATTCAAAAAGGATTTCTATTTTCTCTTTATCTCTTACACAAATTTGGAGATATTTATAGGGAAAGCGAATTTTATGCCCAGAAGTTTTTGGAGGTATTCCCTCTAAAATCTTATTGGTTTTCTTATGACCTTCCCTATTATGAGGAGTTCTTCAATGAAGAAGAAATTGAGAAATTATCCAGAAAAGATAATGAAGATGAGAGAAGTTTGTGTTACATTTTGAGAACTTTTGACCTAATGGAATATTTTGGATTTGTAGATAAAAAGATAGAAAAAGAAGGTCCATGGAGAAAGAAGGTTTTCAAAAAATCTGAGTTTTTCCAAGATTTTGTAAAGTTTGAGGTAAGAATGGAGATTAAATGAAATTCAAAGAGTTTTATAAAAACTTTTTAAAAATTTCCGAACCTTACTCTCACCAAGAACAAGTATGGAAAATATTTGAAAATTGGGAAAAATTCAATTTTCCATTATTGGTTAAAGCGCCAACTGGTTCTGGAAAAACAGAAGCACTAATCGCTCCATTTCTCAATCAGTTTTTGGAAAATAATTTCTTTGCTCCACGATTAATCTATGTCCTTCCTATGAGAGTCCTTGCCGATTCAATCGCCAAAAGGATTGAAGGTTATGCAAAAAAAGTTTCTCCATATATTTCTGTTCAAATTCAACACGGAGATACGCCGAATTCTCCATTCTTTATTGACGACATTATAGTCACTACCCTTGACCAGTTTCTTTACGGTTTCGCCAGAACAAGCAAACAGGTGGGAAAACACATAGATTTACCCGCTGGTTCTATTGCATCCTCAATTGTAGTCTTCGATGAAGCCCATATGTACAGGGACGAGTTTACTTTTTCTATAATGCGGGCAATAATGGAAATACTTTACCAGAGTAAAATTCCCTTTATCTTAATGACCGCAACAATGCCTCAGACATTGGAAAAAAGTCTCTTTGAAAATATCCCACTTGATACCAAGCAAAAAATTTTTGGTGAGGTCCCCTTTTATACCACCGTTAACATTAAAATTGAAAAAAAGCCTTTAGTTATTGAAAACGGCGAACTAAATATTCCTGACTCAATCTTCAAGTTAATAAAAAAACATAAGACATTGATCGTCCTAAACCAGGTCAAAAAAGCACAGAAAGTTTATGAGGAAATTAAAAAGAGGCTCAAACTAAACAATGATCAAATTGTCCTCCTTCACTCTCGTTTTACAAGGCTCGAGCGAAGAGCACACGAATATAAAGCTCTTTCTTTGCTTCCCCAGAAGAAAAATGGAGAAATAAAAGTTCCTAAAGGTGTAGGTGTAGTTGTATCAACTCAAGTTCTTGAAGCAGGTATTGATTTTTCTGCAGAGCTTTTACTCACCGAACTTGCTCCAGCAGATTCACTAATCCAGAGAGCCGGAAGATGTGCAAGATATAATGGTGAAAAAGGAGAGATGATTATTTTCCCTGTAGAGGACGATAAAGGACATTTACCTTATGAAAAAGAGAGTCTAACAAAAACATTAGAATGGTTAAAAAGAAATAGAAATTTCAACATCAGAGATTTCAACCAAGTAGTTACTTTTGTAGATGAAACACTTGATTATCAGGCTAATGACTATGAGGCAAATGATACTCTGATTGACCTCTATGAATGCGTTTTATACGCAGATTCAGAGCCTAAAAATATACAGTTGAGGAAAAATAAATCTGCAAAAGTTATTGTGGTAGAACCAAAAATAGGCGAGAAAAAAAGAGAAAATAAGGAAACTCAATTAGAGAATGGGATAAAGGAGATTCTAAAAAATAATAGACTCGGTGATTATGCCTTTGAGGTTGACATAAAAGTATTATGGGGCTGGTATAAGGATGGATTGATTCGTTATGAACTAAAATGGGAAGAGAAAGAAAAAGAAAAATATCAACCTAAGGTCGTAGCGATAAAAGAGAAAGTGAATGAAAAAGAAGAAGAGCAAAACATTTCACCATTTAAGACTTATATTCTTGAAAGTTCACTCTATAACTCGGAAAAAGGAGTAGATAAAGATGCCCCCATCTATATTTAGCGCACCAAACGAACAATATCTCACGCATATTGAATTATGCAGAGAAAAATATGAAATTGTATTTCCTTTATTCCTGCATCCAATAAAAAGGATTCTGGGTTATACTGATGAAAAAATTCTTTATAATTCATTTTTAAAGATGATTTGTTTCCATGATCTTGGAAAACTTACAAAAAGATGGCAGGAAAATCTGGGTAAAAATGCCAAAGTATCCCATGCTCCTATTGGTGCTGCCTTTCTCTTCAAGATTCTACCTACGGGGCTTAGAGAACCAATAAGTTTTGCTATTGCCATTCATCACACAGACAAAGGGCTTCTTGGAGATAACATTGAAAGACCAGATGTACAGGCAGTATTGGAAGGGATTGTTGATTTTGATGGAAATATTATATGGCATAAAGATGCTTATAAATTGGAAAGTGATTGGTTTCCTGGGGAAGCGAAAAATCTAACTATTCACGAGTTAAAAGAAATGGCAAGAGGGCTTAGAATTTGGGCTAAAGGAGGTGGATTGTTAGAACAGCATCAGAGAAGGCTTCAAGCATCATTGGCACATCATATACTTAAACTTTGCGACATCTCTGCTGCTGGAGAGAGAAAGGATTACCAGAAGAAAGACGATGAAGATTATTATGGAGGTTGGTTGATGGTGGAAGAGATAAAAAGGTATGTGGAAAATAAGAAATTGCTTATGGGAGGCATAAATGAATAGGTTAATTTTAAAGTGTAGACTTATAACCCCTATGTTTATGGCAGGGGCAGATGGAAGAACACCCGAACTTAGACCTTCAGAATTCAAGGGCATGATGCGATGGTGGTGGAGGGCGATTAAGGCAGAAGAGGATATTGAAAAATTAAGAAAAGAGGAAGCAAAAATTTTCGGTGGAACAGGGGAAGGAGAAGGGAGAAGTAAAGTGCAAATGATAATTAAAGGGATATCTCAGCTAAGTATAGGCAATAATTTAAAAAGGGACTACAACTTAATATGGCGTTTTGACAGAAATACCAACTCACTAACTGGAGAAAATGCAGGCATTGGATATTTACTATACTCTACCGCATTGCCTAACAGAGAAAGAGCTTACGTAAAGGAAAGTCATAGTTTTGAAATAACTCTAACCTCTTGGAATGAAGAAGCATTTAATAAAGCCTGTGCCTCCCTTTGGCTTGCTATATACCTTGGTGGATTTGGAACAAGGGCAAGAAGAGGAGGGGGAAATATAGAGATAACAAAAGCAGATAAGAATAACAATATAAATCTTGATTTTATTTGTGATGCAAAAGATACTTCTCAATTGAAAAAGTTTTTGGAAAGGAATCTAATAGAAGTTAAAAAAATCTGTGGAATTAATACAAATTCTGCAAAACCAAACTATACGAATCTTAAGAATGCAAAAATTTTAATCTTTGCTCCAAATAATGATTGGAAAGAAGCTTTAAACCCTTTAGGCGAAAAATATAAAAATTTTAGAATTAAGAACAAATCTCAAATTTTCGAAACAGCTACCTTTGGTATGCCTGTAATGCATTCAGGAGGTTCTATCAGAATGGTTCCCTACGATAATAATAGGAGACGGCTCTCAGAGAGGTGGGCTTCTGCCCTGATTTTTAAGGTCATTAAATCATCAGGGAGTTTATATTTTCCAGTGGTAGTAAAATTGTCGTCTGGAGGAGTAAAATTAATTGGAAAAGAAGTAAGAAGAGGAGATTGGAATAAGAAGAAGGTTGAACTATTTACTGAAGAACTGGTAAACAGTTTTTTAAATAATTTACCTCAAAAAGAGGAGTTAGTCCTATGAGCAACTTTACTGAAAAACTAAAAGCTTTCTTACATGATCCAATTGATAAATGCTTTGACATTCCTAACCACATTGAGAGGGCTAAGAATTATGCTCAAAAACTTGCTATTTCAGGAGTTGAAGAAGGAAAGGGACCTGACCAGATTGCCTCATGCATGGAAAGAAGTTTATTAGCAAAAGGAATTATTCAAGATTTCAGCGAGGTAAGGCATCCCCTCTGTAAAGGGAGTTTAAAAATTGAAAATTATAATAAAGAAAAGATCTTTAAAGCCTTTGAAGAGGTATATGAAAAAATTGGTAAAGAAATTTCAAATCTGGATGATAAGAAAAAATTTTTATATCTCTGGAGAAATCTTCAAGATAAAATATTTCAGGATTTAAAAAATGAAGGCTGGATTAAATACTTACCCCTTCTTCCAGCAGATACAAGAGTTCCAGACCACTCAATCTGGGAACATATAAAAATTGCCTCTGCAATCAAGGCCTATCTGGATGAAGAAGAGAAAGTCCTTTATCAAAACAATTCACTTTTTCTATTTACAGTAGGACCAGTTCAAAGTTTTATCTCTCAGGCAAGAAAGACTCAAGATTTTTATATGGGAAGCTTCATCCTTTCATTTCTTACTTTTAAAGCAATGGAAATAATAATTGATGAATACGGACCTACAAACATAATTTATCCAGACCTTTATAAACAGCCACTTATGGACTTTTGGCTTAAGAAAAACGGAATTGAGCCAGTTGATTTTGATGTAAATTCAATTCAACTTCCGACCATACCAAATAGATTTGTGGCTATATTGCCTGTAACTGATGGGAAAGAAATAAACGAGCTTGTCAGGGAAATGCAAAACAGTATAAGAAACGCAATTAATAACGCTAAAGATCTGATATTTCAAGAACTAAATATAAATCCTTCAGAAAGAGCCAATAGCAAAATCAACTCTCAACTTTCGGATTTTCCAGAAATATACTGGGTTGCCGTCCCATGGAAAATTGGTGACAGAGATGTTTCCTTTGATGACCTAAAAGACTATTTTGAAGATGAAGTTTTAAAGAAATATCGTGAGTTATGGGACTTCGCAACTAATAATGGTGAATTTCCACCTAACATAGGGCTCCTTTACGAGATTTTATATTCAGCTCTTGAAAAATCAATGGGAGCAAGGAAGAACTTAAGAGAGTTTAGGCAGGTAGAAGAAAAAGGTAGAAAATGCTCAGTGTGTGGGGAAAGAGATGTAATTTTCTTTAGAGAAACTACTAATAAAAATAAATTCGAAAGATTTAATCCATATGCTGTTGATTTAACTGACAATGAAAAAGTTCTATTAAAATATCTTGCTGATGGTGAAGGTCTTTGTGCTATTTGTTTTATCAAAAGAACATTTGAAATTTACCTTGAAAAAGAAGCATCACAGGTTTTTAAAGATTTAACTTTCCCATCCACAGCAGAGGTTGCCTTGGCTGATTTTAAAGAAAGAGCGTTAAGAATCGCACAAAATGAATTTCTCAACTATCAGAGAGAGATGTTTCAAAATAATCTTCCAACAACTAAGCCACTGCCAAGACTGGATATGAAAGAAAATTTAGAAGGATATTGGTTTTACGAAGAAAATTTAACAGAAAAGCATATTAAGGAAGAAGTTGGAATCCAAATCGATGAAACCAAATTAAAAAAGATAAAAGAAAACTTAAAACAACTTATTAATAGAGTAGGAAAACCAAATTCCTATTATGCCATACTTCATCTTGATGCTGACAACATGGGCAAATGGCTTTCAGGTGAACTCTTACCTGATATTGAAAATGCCTATAATTCCGAGGTGTGGCAAAAGTTACCCGATGATTTTAAAATAGGTTTGACGAGGATATTACCCCAAAAATTTCTAACCCCTGCCATCCACGCCTCTATTTCAACAGCGTTGAGAAACTATGCTCTTGAATTTGTGAGAAAAATAGTTGAAGAAGAACATCTCGGTAAACTAATCTATGCAGGTGGTGATGATGTTTTAGCCTTTGTCAATCTTAAAGATTTATTTGATGTTATGCAAAAACTTAGATGGGCCTTTTCAGGTCAGGTAAAAGTTGAAAATGGAGAAATTAAAATAATTAAAATTGAACCGAACAATCAAAGCAATCAAAAAAGCAATCAAACAGGTTTCGTAGAAAAAGATGGAAGATACATTCTTACAATGGGTCCAGAATCTACTGCCTCTATGGGAGTTGTGATTGCTCATTATAAAACACCGCTTCAAATTGTTATTGGAAAGGTTTTTGAGATGGAAAAGAAGGCAAAGAAAGAATGCAGAAATAGATTTGCCATATGTTTAATGAAACGATCTGGTGAGGAAAGAATCGCTACTGCACAGTGGAAATATGATGACAAAGATACCATTGAGACATTAAACGAAATAGCAAAATCTTTTGATGAAAATAATGAAAAAGGTTATATATCAAAGAGCTTTATTCAAAAATTTGCCTTAGAATTTGCGCACTTAAAAGACAAAGAAGGCTTTTTTATAGGAACAGGAGATATTATTAACAAGGAAATATTGAGACTTCTTGATAGATCTTATAACTTTCCTAAAGAACAAAAAATATCGGAGAGAGATAAAAAGAAGATAAAAAATGAATTTATAAAAGATTTGTTCACGCACTTAAGCGATTTATTCTGGAACTTAGAAGAAAACATAGATTGCTTTATTAATTTCTGCACTATTGCAACCTTTATCCATAGAAGGGAGGATTAAAATGTGGATAAAGATTTCTCCAAATGATACCTTATTCTTCCGCTCCGGAAGACCCTTTACTATGGGCTCTGAAACATGGACAGATACCATTTTTTCACCATATCCTTCTACCATTTATGGAGCACTGAGAACATTCTTAATTTTTGAAAGAGGCAGTTTAAAAGATTTTAAAAATGGAAAATATAAAGATATTGGAACACCAGATGAAAAAGGGACAATGAAAATTTTCGGTCCACTTATCTTTAATTCTAAACATAGCCTTACTTATTTCCCAGCTCCATTGGATTTGGTAATGAAGAAAGAGAATAAGAAAAATGATAAACTTTTTCAAATCAGCAAAGTTAAAAAACCAGAAATATTTTATTCTGAATATTCCCTTGAAGATATGCTCATTTATCCAAAAAAGGAACAGGTGGAATCTACCGAAGGGTATTTAGATAATATCCCTTTCAAAGAATACCTTCAAGGGCAAAAAGGAGAATATTCTTTTATATCGGAATTTTATACACCAGAACCCCAAATAGGTATTGCAAGGGACGACATAACCCTTTCTTCAAAGGAAGGTTATCTTTACAGAGCCCAAATGATAAGGTTAGAAAAAGATTATTGTTTTTTAGTAAAGATTGACGGAATAGAGAATATGCCGGAGAAAGGTCTCTTTGCTCTTGGTGGAGAAGGAAAAACTGCAAAATTTGAGAAAATAAATGAAAATCCCTTGGGAAAATTAGAAAATATTAATTTTGAACTTAGTGATGGAGTTTTTAAAATCTATCTTGCAACACCTGCTATATTTAAAAATGGATGGTTACCTGAATGGATTAATCTAAATTCGTTAGAAGGCGAAAAAGATGGAGTTAAGTTAAAGCTCCTTACCTGTGCCGTAGGTAAATTTTTAAGAATTGGCGGCTGGGATATGGCAAAAAATGAGCCAAAGCCAATGTATAAGGCAGTGCCATCAGGAAGCGTTTATTATTTTAAAGTCTTAAATGGTTCGCTTGAGAAGATTAAAGAGGTCTTTCATCTTAAAAATATTTCAGATATAAATCCAGAAGAAGGTTTTGGACTAAGTTTAATGGGGGTAGTGCTATGAAAAAAGTAATTACAATGGTTGGAGCATCAATTTTTGAAAATTATTTTGAGAAAAATTGTGACAAAACAATTAAAAATTATTATGATAACCTTAAAGAAAAAAGGGAAAAAGATTGGGATAATGAAAAAAGCAGAATTGCACGATTAAAAAATGCGGTAAAAAACTGGATAGAAAGTGAATCTGATAAGAAAATTATATCTGCAGAAATAAAAAGCCTTGTAAAACTTAAAGAAGAACTAAAGGATGACTTTGAAATTTATCTTTTATCTTCTGATACAATCTTAAGTAAACTTGCTGGCGAAATTTTAAAAGATATTTTACCGCAATTAATTAATAACCGGCGTATTGAAGCCGAGGTAATCAGTGGTCTTCAAATTTGGGATAGAAAAGAATTTAACACAGGCATGTCAAATCTAATTAGCAAAATTTATAACATTGCTGGTGGATACTGGGAAAATGTAATTATTAACATCACTGGTGGATATAAAGCAACAATACCCTATCTTACAATTCTTGCTCAGATTAATAGATGCCCAATTTATTATATCTTTGAAGATACAGATGCATTGATAAAGATACCAATTATTCCAATTGATATAAAATGGTCAATTTTTGAAAACAATGAGAAATTCTTTTTTGAATTAGAAAAAGACAAAATAAAAGAAATTAATGAAAAATTAAAAATAGACCCGGATATAACTTCATTACTTGAATTCGTGGATAATCTTTATACTCTTAATCCATTAGGAGTTGCTTTATGGGAAAGATATAAATCAAATTTTGAATTTTTCTACATATCTGAAGAGGTCAAAAATTATCTCGAAAGAAATCAAGGAAGAAAGAGAATATTTGAAAAATCAGTGTGTGAACTTAAAAGAAGATTAAAAGAAAATCCCGCTCACCCGGATCTTAATCATTCTTTAAAAAATGTAGATTTACCAGAAGGTTTTAAGACCTTTAAACATAAAGAAGAAGATTTACAGGTAAGAATTTTATATAATGATGAGCGGTATAATACAGTTTATGGGTCAGTTGAGACATCAGTTTACATAGAACTAATAGCAATTGGCAGTGAAGTTCATAATGCAGAGAGTGAATATGTAGAAGCATTTAGAAGGTATGGAGAAAAAATTAAAAACTTTGAAACATACGAATTTTATAAAATCAAAAAGGAGGTATAAATATGTTTAAAGAAAAAAGGGTGCTATTTTTAATAGCAGAAACACCTGTTCATGCAGGTAGTGGAAGCGAGGTTGGAATAGTTGACCTGCCCATTCAGAGGGAAAGATATACAGGTTTCCCCAAAATTGAAAGTTCGGGACTTAAGGGTTGCATAAGGGAAGCTTTTGAAGGATACAGAGTATTTGAAAATAAGGAAAGTAAATTAATTGAATGTGATAAAGTGAAGGAACTTAAAGAAAGTTTTCCACATATCTCTGATCAATGGACATTAAAAGTTAAAGATGAAACCGGCAAAGAGAAAGAAGTAAGAAAAACTGATAAAGATGGTAATAAGCTAATTAAATTTGATGAAGCGGTCGTCCTTGTTTTTGGTCCGGAAGGAGAAGAAGCCCATGCTGGTGCTATGAGCATAACTGATGCAAAGATTTTGCTCTTTCCTGTAAAGTCCCTAAAAGGTGTATTTGCTTGGATAACCTGCCCGATGGTTCTTGAAAGATTCAAAAAAGATCTTGAACTCGTTGGGATAAGGGATTTTAATTTCGGTAACTTATATTATAATTTGAAAGATACCTTGCCGAATCAAACAAACATCTCCATCTCCTCTAAAGTTGTGCTGGAGGAATTTACATTTGAAGTAAATGAAAATCAAACCACCTCACAAGTAGCAGAATGGCTTGCCAATAAAATTTTCCCAAATACTGATACCTATAGTTTCTGGCGTGAAAGGTTAAAGAAGGACCTTGTAATTTTAAGTGATGATGATTTTAAACAATTTGTGAAGACCTCAACAGAAGTTATTACAAGGACAAAAATTGATGATGTAACAGGGACGGTTGCCTCCGGTGCTTTATGGACAGAGGAGTATCTTCCTCAGGATACAATTCTTTACTCACTCGTTATGTTTACCTCTCTAAGGGTAGAAAAAGATGCCCAAAAAGGAATTTTTAAAGCAGGTTCCCCAGACAAAGAGGCTAAACTTGTCTCAGAATTCTTTGAAAAAGGTCTTCCATCAGTAATACAGATAGGTGGAAGTCAAACCATAGGGAAAGGATTTGTAAGAGTAAACCTTTTAAAATAAAAAGGAGACTTAACCATGTCTGAAAAAGAAACATTAATTACAAAACTTGAGAAAGGAAGAGCTGAGTTTGCGTATAGGTGTGTAAGAAATGCAGTAAATAACTTAGATGATAAAAGAGAGAAGGAATATCGTTCCTATACCCGTAAAATCCCGCAGATGATTCTTTCAAATGGTCTCGGTCAAACTCTTGCTTTTGTTTATGCAAAAAAAGAAGAGGGAAATGCTTACGATTTAATCTATAAGCAACTAACAGATTACCTTAAAAGTGATTCAACTGCCAGAATAAGTATGCCTGAAAATCAAAATGAACTCATTGAATGGGTTATTTCACTTGATACTTATAACTATAGATATGTAACAGAAGAAGTGCTTGCCTTCTTAAACTGGCTCAAGAAGTTTGCTGAAGGAATGATTGAAGGAGAAGGGGGAGAAGAATGAGAATAAATTTTTCATTAAATGATTTAGGCAATAGATATTTGCCAAAGGATACTCTTAATTTATTCTCAACCCTTTCATCGTTTTCTTCTGAAAATAACTTTTTCTATCTTTTCCATCTCCCGAGCATCAAAAATTGGAAAATA
>JBDRZZ010000010.1 GCA_039804165.1 candidate division WOR-3 bacterium | reverse complement strand
GGGACAATATAGGTGTTTTATTAAGAGGGACGAAGGCTGAGGAGGTAGAGAGGGGTATGGTATTAGCCAAGCCTGGTTCGATAACGCCTCACAAGAAGTTCAGTGCGAGGGTTTATGTATTAGAGGAGAAGGAGGGTGGTAGGCATACTGCGTTTACGGTTGGTTATCGTCCTCAGTTTTATTTTAGGACGACCGATGTAACTGGTGAGGTAAAGAAGTTTAAAGACAGGGAGATGGCGATGCCTGGAGATCATGTAGAGATGGATGTAGAGTTGATATATCCTGTTGCTATGGAGAAGGAGCTTCGTTTTGCTATAAGAGAAGGTGGAAAAACTGTTGGTGCTGGTGTTGTAACAGCAATTGAGGAGTAAAGAGTGCAGACGATTGTGCAGCTTGTTTGCAGTGAGTGTAATAGAAGGAATTATACAAAAGAGAGGGCAAAGACAAAGAAGGATAAATTGCAACTTAAAAAGTATTGCCCTCGATGTAGAAAACATACGCTTCATAAAGAAAAATAGGCCTGTAGCTCAAATGGTTAGAGCATCGGACTCCAAATCCGGAGGTTGGGGGTTCAAGTCCTCCCAGGCCTGTTTTGAGGAAAAATATGTTTAAGAAATTGGTGAGTTTTTTGAAAGAGGTGAAACAGGAATTATATAAGGTTTCCTGGCCTAAATTGAAAGAGGTAAGGATTTCTACTCTTATTGTAATAGTATTTTCAATTATCCTTACCGTTGTTATATGGTTTTTCGATTTTATATTTTCAAGAATTTTTATTTTCCTGGTGAGATAAAATGGGAGAGATTAATAACAGAAATGATAAAAATAAATATAAATGGTTCATAATTCATGTCTTCACTGGACAGGAAAGACAGGTCTGTAATTATCTCAGAGAGCAAAGTAAGAATAAAAAAATGGAGGGTTTGATAGATAAGATCATTGTTCCTGAGAGGACTATTAAAGTTAGGGATAGTAAGGGAGAAATTAAGGAGAAAGAGAAGAGTCTTTACCCTGGTTATATTTTAATTCATGCTGTGGAAAGTGAAGCTGTTATGCAACTTATAGCTGAGTCTCCAAAGATAATGGGTTTTTTAGGTAGAAAATCTGCACAACCAATAACTGATGAAGAGGCTGAAAAGATTTTAGAACTGATGGGGACGGTTGAAGAAGTAAGTGATACAAAATTCTTAGAAGGGCAAACAGTTAGGATAATTGATGGGCCTTTTACGGATTTTAATGGCACAATAAAAGAGTTAAATAGAGAAAAAGAGAGGTTGGTTGTGATGGTTACGGTTTTTGGTAGAGCTACACCCGTTGAGTTAAGTTATAATCAGGTTGAACCAATATAATATAGGAGAGGGAAAATGGCAGTAGATAAAGTAAAAGCACAGGTGAGGTTATTAATTCAGGCTGGCCAGGCTACACCTGCTCCGCCAGTTGGGCCTGCCCTTGGTCAATACGGGATCAATATTATGGAGTTTTGTAAGCAATTTAATGAGAGAAGCAAAGGAAGAGGAGATGATTTGATTCCTGTTGTTATAACTGTTTATAAAGACAACTCTTTTGATTTTATAATGAAAAGCCCACCAACTTCTTTTTTGTTGAAAAAGGCTGCTGGCATTCTTAAGGGTTCTAAAGAACCTAATAGGGAAAAAGTTGCAACTGTTACGAGAAAACAACTTAGGGAAATTGCAAAAGCAAAGTTAGACAGTTTTAATACCGATGATATTGATAAAGTGGTGAAGATTATAGAGGGAACAGCCCGTTCGATGGGAATGTTGATCGAGGAAGGTGAATAATGAGAAGAAGTAAAAGATATAAAAAGTTGATAGCTTCTTATGATAAAGGGAAAAGATACGATCCTAAAGAAGCTATAAGTCTTATTAAGAAGATGGCTTCCGCAAAATTTGATGAAACTGTAGAGGTGGCTATAAGGCTTGGTGTGGATCCAAGGAAATCAGATCAAATGGTTCGTGGCTCAATCCTTTTCCCACACGGGATTGGAAAAGAAAAAAAGGTTCTTGTCTTTGCAGAGGGAGAGGCTCTTTATGAAGCTGAAGAAGCAGGCGCCGATTGGGTTGGAGGGCAAGAATTTATAGAGAAAATAGAGAAAGGTTGGTTAGAATGTGATGCAATTGTTGCTATACCTGAAATGATGCCTAAGATCGGAAAATTAGGGAAGATTCTTGGTCCAAGAGGCTTAATGCCAACACCTAAAAGTGGAACGGTGACTAAGGAAGTTGGGAAAGCAGTGAAGGAAATTAAACAAGGAAAAGTTGATTTTAAGGTAGACCAGGGAGGAATTATTCATATTCCTATAGGAAAGGCTTCTTTTGAAGAAAGTAAGCTTTATGAAAACTTAATCGAGCTCCTGAATAAAGTTTGGAGTTTGAAGCCTCCTTCTGCAAAAGGACAGTATTTAAAATCTATAAGTATTTCTACAACTATGGGACCAGGAATTAAAATAGATCCTAATTATGTAAGAAGAGAAATAATCGCTGGGGGAGTAAAATGGGGTTAAAGGAAAATGAAATTTTAATAAAAGAGATTAGCGAAAGATTAAAAAGGGCAAAGTCTTTGTGCTTTACCAGCTTTTTGGGAATGAAAGCGGATCAAATTAACAAGCTTAGAAGAAGTCTTAAAAGGGAAAATGCAGAGTTAAAGGTGTTTAAGAATACTTTGATTAAAAAGGCATTCGCTGAGAAAGGTGATGGAAACAATATTGAGAAATTTATTAATGGACCAACAGCTTTGGTTTTCTGTTATGGAGACCCCATTCAGCCTCTTAAGGTTCTCTATAACTTTAAAAAAGATAATGAGCAACTTGTGATTAATGGAGGATTAATTGAAGGGGAATTCTTTAATTATGAAGTCTTTGGTAAGCTTATTTCTATACCCTCAAAAGAGGAACTTTATAGGAAGATTGTTTCTTCTTTGAGTGCTCCTATTAATAGATTTGTCTTTATTTTGAGGGGAGTGCCAAGAAAGGTTGTTTCTGTTTTATCTCTTGTAGCAAAACAAAAGGAGGAATAATGTCAGAAGGGACTAAATTATCCAAAAATGCTGAGAAGGTAATAGAGTTAATTGAAGGTATGACAATTTTAGAATTAAACGCTCTTGTAGAAGCAATGGAAGAAAAATTTGGTGTTTCTGCTGTGGCTGCTCCAGTAGTTCAAGCTGTGAGTGTTGCTGAACAAGCGCCTGGAGCTCCGGCTAAGGAAGAAAAGGCTGAATACAATGTTATTCTGAAATCTTTTGGAAACAGTAAACTTGCTGTTATTAAAGAAGTAAGGTCTTTGCTTTCGTTAGGACTTAAAGAGGCAAAAGAACTTGTAGAATCGGTTCCCTCAGTTTTGAAGGAAGGAGTCTCTAAGGAAGTAGCGGAAAATATTAAAGCTACTATTGAAAAAGCCGGTGGCGAAGTAGAGATTAAGTAAAGGCTTTTGAGAATAAATAATAGAGACTCTTTAGATAAGTTTAAAAAAGGAGGTAACTAGTTGACTCCAAAAAGGAAATTTTTCCATAATGGGAGGAGTCTTATTGATTTGGAAGAACTGAATTTCTCTCCTCCTGATTTTTTGGCTGTCCAGATAGAATCTTTTGAAAATTTTATTTTACAAAGATATAACCATACACCTCAGAATAGACCACCTTTGGGTCTAGAGGGGGTGTTCAGGGAAGTTTTCCCTGTGGAAGATATCCAAGGTAGATATAAATTGGAATATTTATACTACTATCTTGGAGAACCAAAATATACTCCAGAACAGGCGAAGGAGAAAGAACTTACTTATTCGGCGCCTCTTTATGGCAGATTTAGGCTGATTGAATATGAAGAGCCTGAAAGGATTGAATTTGAGGAAGAAATAGAAGGGTTTGAGCCTCATAGGGAGGTTAAGCAGTCTATTGAACAAGATGTTTTTCTTGTAGATTTTCCGCTAATGACTGAAAGGGGGGATTTTATAATAAATGGAGTGGAAAGGGTGATTGTTTCTCAATTTCATAGGGCACCTGGTGTTTATTTTGAAAAAGAGGAAGTGGATGAAATTCGGAGTAAATGCACTGCACAAATAATTCCTGATAGGGGTCAATGGTTAAAGTTTAATATAAAACTAACTGAGGCAATAAAAGCTAATTTAAATGGAAGAAGAAATTTCCCTGTTACAATTCTTGTTAAAGCTTTGGGATATCTTGAGGATGTGAAAGAACTTGAGAAAGAAAGAAGAGAACTTTTGAATTTACTTAGAGATAAAGGTTATAAAAAAGAATATATAGAAAGAATAAGAGAGATTGAAAGACAGCTTGAGTCTTGTGAAGGTAGATGGAATAGTGCAGAGAAGATCCTTCCTCTTTTCTTTGAGGTTGAGAAGATTCCTGTTAACAACAAAATTATTGATAAGGTTCTCGCAAAGGATCTCTTTTCAAAAGATACAGGGGAAGTCTTTTTAGAAGCTGGAACTAAGATAGAAGAACCTCACATTAAAGAGTTTAAGAAGCTTGGTTTAGAAGAGGTTGAGGTTTTAAAGGATGTTGAGAAGAAGACGGTAGATTATATATTGAATTCTTTTAAGAAAGATAAAACCAAAAATGGAAGGGAAGCAATTCTTGAAGTTTATTACTATTTGAGAGGAACTGATGCTCCAAATTTGAGGGTCGCGAAGGACTTTTTTGTTTCTTCTTTTTTTGACCCTATTAGATTTAATCTATCTAAGGTGGGAAGACACGTTTTGAATAGAAAGTTGAATCAAAATGTTGATGAAAATATTCTTTCTCTTTGCACGGAAGATTTTATAAATGTGATTAAGGGATTAATAGAACTTGCTGATGGAAAGAGAGAAGAGGATGATATAGACCACCTTGGTAATAGGAGAATTAGAACGGTAGGAGAACAACTTGAAAATCAAATGAGAATCGCTTTGGGAAGGGTGGCTAAAACTGTTGCGGAAAGGATGGTAATTTCTGAAAGTGGAGAGTTAACTCCTCAGGAGCTTATACATTCAAGACAAATTAAGAGTGTTCTTAATTCTTTCTTTGGAACAGGACAGCTTTCTCAATTTCTTGATCAAACTAATCCTCTTGCTGAACTCACAAATAAAAGACGTTTGTCAGCGCTCGGCCCTGGTGGTCTTACAAGAGATACGGCGGGTTTTGCGGTTAGAGATGTTCACTATTCCCATTATGGGCGAATTTGTCCAATAGAGACTCCAGAAGGACCCAATATAGGTCTTATCACTTCACTTGCTTCTCTTGCAAGGGTGAATGAAGATGGTTTTATAGAGACACCTTATAGAAGAGTTAAAAATGGAGTTTTGACCAATGAAGTTGAATATCTTGATGTGAACGAAGAAGATAAATATACAATAGCTCCTGCTAATTTGAGGGTAGACTCAAAGGGTAGAATCTTAGACGAGTATGTTATAGCAAGGGAAAGAGATAGTTATCCATTTGTAAAAAGAGAAGAAGTTGATTATGTAGATCTTTTACCTCAACAGCTTGTTTCTGTTTCTTCTGCTTTAATCCCATTTTTGGAACATGATGATGTAAATAGAGCTCTTATGGGTTCAAATATGCAACGTCAAGCAGTGCCCCTTATAAAACCAGAAGCTCCTCTTGTTGGGACAGGGGTAGAGGCTAAGGTAGCTAAGGATTCTGGAGCAGTTGTTCTTGCCAAAAGAGATGGAATTGTAGAAAAAGTGACTGCTAAAGAAATTTGGATTAAACCAAAGGACGATAAAGAAGGACCTCCTTACGATATTTATACTCTTAGGAAGTTTGAGAGAACTAACCAGGATACTTGTGTTAATCAGATTCCCATCGTTAATAAAGGCGATAAAGTTAAAAAGGGAGAAGTTATTGCAGATGGGGCTGCAACTTCTTATGGAGAACTAGCCCTTGGGCAGAATGTCCTTGTCGCTTTTCTCCCTTATTTTGGATGGAATTATGAGGACGCAATTGTTGTTTCCGAAAGGTTATTAAAGGAAGATATTTTTTCTTCCTATCATATTGAAGAATACACTTGTGAAGTTAGAGATACAAAGCTTGGTCCTGAAGAAACAACAAGGGAAATCCCAAATGTTTCTGAGGAAGGAACAGCTAATTTAGATGAAGAAGGTATTGTGAGAATTGGAACAGAAGTTAAAGAGGGAGATATTTTGGTAGGGAAAGTTTCTCCAAAAGGGGAAACAGAACTTACCCCTGAGGAAAAACTCTTAAGAGCTATTTTTGGAAAGAAAGCCGAAGATGTTAAAGACACTTCTTTAAGGGTTCCTTCAGATGTTTATGGAGTGGTTATTGGAAGTGTGGTTTTGGAGAGAAATGCTCGTAAGGCGAATGTGACAAAAGTAATGGAAGAATTTGGGAAAAGAATAGAAGAATTGAAAAGTAGAAAAAGAAAGTTTTTAATTGGAGCTTTAGTTGGAGAAAAAGCCAAGGATTCTATATATATTACCCCTCTAAGAAAAAAAGGTAAAGGGAAGAGACAACTTTTGGTTAGGAAGAATGAAGTAATTAAGGAAGAGCATTTTAAAAATGTAGATGGGATAATGGAATTTAATTCTTATCCAGAAGTTCAGAAATTTGTTGAGAAGATTGATAAGTTGATTGAAGAAGTAGAAAAGCAGAAAGAAAATGCTCTTAAGATTGCAGAGAGAGGAGATGAACTTCCAGCAGGTGTAAATAAAATGGTAAAAGTCTATATTGGACAAAGAAGAAGGCTTTCAATAGGAGATAAGCTTTCAGGACGACATGGTAATAAAGGAGTGATAGCTGCAATTGTTCCAGAAGAGGATATGCCTTTTATGGAGGATGGGACTCCTGTGGATGTTGTTCTTAATCCTTTGGGAGTTCCTTCAAGGATGAATGTAGGGCAGATTCTTGAGACTCATCTTGGATGGGCTGCCCAAAAGTTAAATATAAAGGTTGCCAGCCCTATTTTTGAAGGAGTTCCTATTGAGAAGATAAGAGAATTACTTAAAGAAGCAGGTCTTCCTGATGATGGAAAGGTTGTCCTTTATGATGGTAGGACAGGAGAGCCTTTTGATCAAAAGGTGACTGTTGGTTATATTTATTTGATGAAACTCTATCATATGGTGGAGGATAAACACCATGCTAGGGCTACAGGACCCTATTCCCTAATTACTCAACAACCACTTGGTGGAAAAGCTCAATATGGTGGACAGAGATTTGGAGAAATGGAAGTTTGGGCTTTAGAAGGATATGGCGCTGCATACACTTTGCAGGAAATGCTAACAATTAAATCAGATGATGTGGAGGGTAGGAATAAAGCCTATGAAGCTATTGTAAAGGGAGAACCTCCACCAGAACCAGGGATGCCAACTTCCTTTGATGTTCTCGTTAAAGAGTTAAGAGGCTTAGCTTTGAATGTTGAACTTTTAAAGGAAGGTGAGGAGGAAAAAAGATGAGGTTTAATGAGGGTAGATATAAAGATGGTTTACCCAAACACTTTGACTTCATTAGATTTTCGCTTGCTTCTCCAGAAAAGATCTTATCTTGGTCTTATGGAGAGGTAAAAAAAGCAGAAACAATAAATTATAGAACTCAAAAACCTGAGATAGGAGGATTGTTCTGCGAAAGGATTTTTGGTCCTGTAAAAGATTATGAATGTAACTGCGGAAAATATAAAGGACCAAAATATAAAGGGCATATATGTGAAAGATGTAAAGTTGAAGTTACGAAGTCAAGCGTAAGAAGAGAAAGGATGGGTCATATAGAACTTGCAATCCCAGTTGTTCATATCTGGTATTATAGGGTTAATCCAAGTATTATAGGAACGCTTTTGGGGTTGAAGAAACTTCAATTGCAGAGAATTCTTTATTATGAGTCTTATATAGTGATAGACCCAGGAACCGCTCCTCTTAAAAAAGGGCAGGTGATCTCTTATGAGAGTTATTTAACTCTTAAAGAAAAATATAAAGGGGCTTTTGTTGCTAAGATGGGTGGAGAGGCAATTTATGATCTTCTTAAAGAATTGGATCTTGTAAAATTATCGGATGAACTTAAGAAGGAAATAAAAACAGCGGATTCAAAACATATAAAGAAAAAACTATTGCAAAAGCTTTCTATTGTGGAAGCATTCCTGAAATCAGGAAATAAGCCAGAATGGATGGTCCTCAGGGTCTTACCTGTGATTCCTCCTGATGTTAGACCTCTTGTTCCTCTTGAAGGAGGAATTTTTGCTACCTCTGATGTGAATGATCTTTATAGAAGAGTAATCACAAGAAATAACAGGCTTAAAAATTTGATCGAGATAGATGCACCTCCTACAATACTTAGGAATGAAATGAGGATGCTACAGGAATCTGTTGATGCACTTTTTGATAATTCAAGATTAAGTAGAGCTATTACTGGTAGAGGGAATAGACCGCTTAAGTCTTTAACAGACTCTATAAAAGGAAAGAAGGGTAGATTTAGAAGAAATCTTTTAGGTAAGAGAGTTGATTACTCTGGTAGGTCTGTTATTACAGTGGATCCTACTCTTAAGCTTTATGAATGCGGTTTGCCAAAGAAAATGGCTAAAGAACTCTTTAAGCCTTTCCTCATAAGAAAGTTAGAAGAGGCGGGCATTGTTGATTCAATAAGACAAGCAAGGAAAGTTTTGGAAGCTAACGATCCAAGAGCTTGGGATCTTTTAGAAGAAGTAGTAGAAGGATATCCCATTCTTCTTAACCGAGCTCCTACTCTCCATAGGGTTTCTATACAAGCCTTCTTACCAAAACTTGTGGAAGGGAATGCTATTCGTATTCATCCTATGGTTTGTCCTCCTTTTAATGCAGATTTTGATGGAGATCAGATGGCTGTTCACGTGCCTCTATCCCCTTATGCACAGTTGGAGAGTTATTTCCTTCTTTTGTCTTCCAGAAATATTCTTTCTCCAGCTAATGGTACTCCCTTGATGGTTCCTACTCAGGACATTGTTATAGGTATTTATTATCTAACAAAGACTCGCTTGGGAGAAAAGAAAATAAAAGGCTATTTTGATAGTATGGATGAGGTGATCTGTGCTTATGAGGAAAAAATAATTGGACTTCATGATTGGATAAAATTGAGGTATAAAGAAGAATGGATAGAGACGACAGTAGGTAGAGTTATTTTTAATGAGATTGTTCCCGAACCTTTAAGGTGGATTAATGAAACCTTAGAAAGTAAAGGGCTAAAAAATTTGGTCTTACAATGCGTTAAAAAACTTGGTATGGAGAAAGCGGCTGAGTTTCTTGACGAGATTAAGAAACTTGGATTTGATTTTGCCACTAAGTCTGGGTTAACTTTTGGTGTAACAGATATGATTATTCCAGAGGGAAGGGAGAAAATAATTGAAGAAGCTCAAAAGAAAGTTCAAGAAGCAGAGAGACAGCATAAGGTTCAGGGAATTATTACTGAAGGGGAAAGATATAATAAAGTTATTGATACTTGGGCTTGGGCTACAGAGGTTATAGAAAGAGAATTGGAAAGAGCTCTTGCTCAAGATAAAGATGGATTTAATCCTATTTATATGATGAGCACCTCTGGAGCAAGAGGTAATATGGATCAAATAAGACAAATCTGTGGTCTTAGGGGTCTAATGGCGAAGCCACAGAAAAAGCTTTCTACCCAGGCAATAATAGAAACTCCTATTTTACATTCGTTTAAAGAAGGATTGAATGAAATGGAATACTTTATCTCTTCTCATGGAGCAAGGAAGGGACTAACGGATACTGCGTTAAAGACCGCTGAAGCTGGATATTTAACTAGAAGGCTTGTTGATGTGGCTCAAGGAGTTGTTATTACAGAAGAAGACTGTGGAACTGTTATGGGAGTAGATGTTTCTGCTCTTGTTGAAGGGGGAAAAGTTGTGGAGTCTTTGTTTGATAGAATAGAAGGTTCTTATACTGCTGATGATGTAATCCATCCTTTAACAGGAGAAATTATTGTTCCTGCGGGAGAGTGGATTGATGAGGAGATTGGTAGACAAATTGAAGAAGCAGGAGTGGAATCAGTTAAAATTCGTTCTGTTCTTACTTGTGAGTCTGAAACAGGGATTTGTCAGAAGTGTTATGGTAAAGATCTATCTACAGGAGAATTGGTTCAACTTGGAACAGCGGTTGGAATAATCGCAGCTCAATCTATTGGAGAGCCTGGGACTCAATTGACTTTGAGGACATTCCACGTTGGAGGAATTGCAGGAGGAGAGGCTGCTGAATATTATCAAAAGGCTCCAAGAGATGGAAAGGTAGAGTATGGTAAAGATATAATTTATAATAAGGCACCTGGGAAACCTATTGTTGTTCTTTCCAGGAATTCTTCTCTTTATCTTACCTATCCTGAAGGAAGGATAAGATATAGAATTCCTTATGGGTCTATTCTTAAGGTTAAAGATGGACAAGAGGTTACAAAAGGGACTATTTTATTTGAGTATGAGCCTTATTCTAATTTGATAATTTCAGAGAAAGCTGGAGTGGTTAGATTTGTAGATATTATAGAAGATGTGACTCTGAAGGAAATGGTTGATGAAACCGGTAAGAGTCAGAGAGTTTTAGTTTATGGTTCAAAGAGTAAGTATCTACCTACAATTGAGATTATATCTGGTAATAAGAAAGTTGCTGAATATTCTATTCCAACTGGTTCTTATTTATTTGTTGAGGATGGTGCTAAGGTTGATGTTGGTTCTCTTTTGGCTAAAAAGCCAAGAGAGATTGCCAGAACCCAGGATATAACAGGAGGTCTTCCAAGAGTAGAAGCTCTTGTTGAAGCAAGGTCCCCAAAGGATAAGGCTATTATCTCAGAAATTGATGGAATTGTTCATTTCGGCAAAGTAACAAGGGGTAAGAGGATTATATTTGTTGAATCAGATAAAGAAAGAAGAAAATATACCATTCCTTATGGTAAGTATTTTATGGTTCATGAAGGACAAAGAGTGGAAGCTGGAGATAAATTGTGTGAGGGATTTGTCGATCCTCATGACATTCTTAGAGTAAAAGGTGTAATTGCAGCTCAACAGTATTTACTTAATGAAATTCAGGAAGTTTATAGGATGCAAGGAGTTAATATTGACGATAAACATATAGGGATAATTGTTCGCCAGATGTTTAGAAAAGTTAGGATAGTAGAAAGTGGAGATACTACTTTCCTTGAGGGACAGGTGGTGGATGCTAAGGAAGTAAGAGAGGTGAACAAAAAGATTGTTGCTGAAGGCGGACAACCCGCAATTTTTGAGCCCGTTCTTCTTGGAATTACCCATTCTTCACTTTCTCACGATTCTGTTATAGCAGCAGCTTCTTTCCAACACACTACAAAAGTGCTTTTGAATGCTGCTTTGGAAGGTAAAAGTGATTATCTTAAGGGTTTGAAAGAAAACGTGATAATAGGTGGAATGATTCCTGCTGGAACAGGATTTAGAGAGTTTAGGAAGATAGAAGTTAAATATAAGAAAGAAGAATTAGCAGAAGAAGCAAAAACAGCATAGGAGGTTTTTTTATGCCTACAATAAATCAATTAGTAAGATTGGGAAGAAAAAAAATAAAGAAAAAAACGAAAACCCCAGCTCTTGGAGGCTGTCCACAGAAAAGGGGAGTTTGTTTGAGAGTTTATACAACAACTCCTAAGAAACCTAATTCTGCATTGCGTAAAGTGGCTAGGGTTAAGTTGTCTAATGGAAAGGTTGTTACAGCTTATATACCTGGAGAGGGACACAATCTTCAGGAACATTCAATTGTTTTGGTTAGAGGGGGGAGAGTTAAAGATTTACCAGGAGTGAGATATCATATAATAAGAGGGGTTTATGACGCAGCAGGTGTGGAGGATAGAAAAAGAAGTCGCTCTTGTTATGGAACGAAAATGCCTAAAAGTGGTGTAGTTAGTTCTGGTGATAAAGGAGAGGAGAAATGAGAAGAAGAAGAGCTGTAGAAAGGAAAGTTCCTCCAGATTATAAGTACCATTCTGAATTGGTGACAAAGTTTATAAATAAGTTGATGAAAAAAGGGAAAAAAACTATAGCGGAGAAAATCTTCTATAGAGCAATAGATCTTATTACAGAAAGAACAGGAAGAGAAGGCATTGATGTTCTTAATCAAGCAATTAATAATGTTAAACCAATGGTTGAAGTTCGCCCGAGAAGAATTGGCGGGCAAACCTATCAAATACCGATTGAGGTAAGACCTAGTAGGAAAAATTCTCTCGCTATTAAGTGGATAATAGAAGCTGCGAGGAATAGGGAAGAATACAGAATGGAAGAGAGACTTTGTAATGAAATTATTGCTGCTTCCAGAAAAGAAGGGGCAGCTTATAAGAAAAAAGAAGAAACCCATAAGATGGCAGAAGCTAATAAGGCTTTTGCATTTTTCGGCTGGTAGGTTATTTTTCAATAAAATAAAAATCTTCAATGTCCGAGGAAAATTACTCTGATAAAAGGGTTGAAATTCCAAACGTCCGGAATATAGGAATAATAGCACATATTGATGCAGGAAAGACCACTCTTACAGAGAGGATTCTTTTTTACAGCGGGAAGGTCCATCGAATGGGAGAAGTAGATGAGGGGACGACTGTTATGGACTATATGGATCAAGAGAGAGAAAGAGGAATTACTATTACTTCTGCTGCTACAACTATCTATTGGAAAGGGAAGAGGATAAATTTGATAGATACACCTGGACATGTTGATTTTACTGTTGAGGTTGAAAGGAGTCTTAGAATTCTTGATGGAGGAGTGGTTGTTTTTAGTGGGGTGGAGGGCGTTGAGGCTCAGTCTGAAACGGTCTGGAGACAAGCAAATAGATATAATGTTCCCAGAATTACTTTTGTGAATAAGTTAGATAGAAAAGGGGCGGATTTTTTTGAAACCGTAGAGGAGATGAAAAGGAAGTTGAAAGTAACACCTCTTGTTTTAGGCATTCCTCTATTTCATAATGATATGGTAAGAGGATTGGTTGATATTGTTGAAATGAAAGCTTGGATTTGGAAGGATGAGATGGGTCTTAATTTTGAATCACTTCCAATTCCTCAAGAATATCTTGATTTAGCAAAAAAATATAGGGATGAACTTCTTGATAAGGTTAGTCTTTATGATGATGAGGTGGTTGAGAAGTTCCTTAAAGAGGAAGAGATAGAACCCTCCCTTTTGAAAAGAGCCATTAGAAAAGGAACAATTAAGGGTGATTTTTTCCCTGTTCTTGGAGGATCTGCTCTTAAGAATGTTGGCGTTCAGAAAGTTATGGATGCAATTGTTGATTATCTCCCCTCGCCCTTAGAAGTTGTTCCTCCCAAAGGGAAGGTGCCAGGAACAGATGAAATAGAAGAGAGAAAGAACGATCCTTCAGAACCTTTTAGTGCTCTTGTTTTTAAAATAGCGGCAGAACCTCATGGTAAGCTTGCTTTTGTAAGAATTTATTCAGGGAAGATCCAAAGAGGAGAAAAAGTTTTAAATGTTAATACGGGTAAAATAGAGAGGATTTCTAAAATTTTTCTTGTCCACGCTAATAGACGACAAGAAATTGATTCTATAGAAGCGGGAGAGATTGGAGCTTTTGTTGGCCCATCAGAGATTGCTACAGGACATACATTAACAGATCCTCTTAGGCCAATTCTTTTTGAGCCCCCAAGAGTTCCTGAGCCAGTTATTTTTACAAGTGTTTCTCCAAAGACTGCTTCAGATCAGGAGAGACTAATGGCTGCTTTAAACAAAATTCAAGAAGAAGATCCTACTTTCTTGGTTAAAAATGATAAAGACACAGGGGAAACTTTAATCTATGGAATGGGAGAATTACACCTTGAGGTTATAATGGAAAGACTAAGAAGGGAATCAAAAGTTGAAGCACGAGTGAGAAAGCCAAGAGTTGCTTATAAAGAAACTATTACACAAAAAGCTACAGCTGAAGGAAGGTTTATAAAACAAACAGGTGGAAAAGGACAATATGGGGATGTTATTTTAAGGTTAGAACCAGCAGAGGAATTTCAGTTTGTAAACGAAGCTAAAGCTACTGAAATTCCTAAGGAATTCTTGGGAGCAATTGAAGAGGGAATTAAGGAGGCAATGTCTTCTGGGAGCTTGGGAGGTTTTGAAATTTTAGGATGTAAAGTTGTTTTGGTGGGTGGCTCTTATCATGAGGTGGATTCAACAGATATTGCATATAAGATAGCTGCTTCTAAGGCATTCAAAAGTGCATATAAGAAAGCCAATCCTGTTCTTTTAGAACCTATTATGAAAGTAGAAATAACCGTTCCAAATGAATTTTTTGGGGTTATTTTGGATGATGTTAATTCGCGAAGAGGAGAAATAAAACATGTAGAACATAAGGGAGAAGTAACAATGATTGAGGCTCTTATTCCACTTGCAAATCTTTTTGGTTACGCTACAGATCTTCGTTCTTTAACAGGAGGGAGAGGGGTGTATTTTATGGAGTTTCATAAATATGAAAAAGTTCCAGAGAAAGTTATGGAGAAAGAAGTTGAAGCTTAAACCCACAAACCCATTGCCTCTCTTACCATATCCATTGTTTCTTTAGCTTTAATAGAGGCTTTTTTTGCTCCTTCATAGAGGATATCAGCTACATCAACTTCCTTTAATATAATTTCTCTTTTTTCTCTTATAGGAGTAAGAAATTCGTTAAGTGAAGAGGCTGCTTTCTCTTTACATTCAACACAGCCTCGTTGTCCCTTTTTGCATTCTTTCTCTACTTCCTTAAGATTAGGAATCTCAATGGCAGAAAGATATGCGAAAATCACACAACCTTTTGGATGCCCAGGATCATTTTTTCTAATTTTTTTAGGATCTGTGAAAGCTGAGAGTAACTTTTTTTTAATTTCTGAGTAACTATCCGAAATGTATATAGCATTGCCCAAGGATTTTGACATTTTTCTGCCATCTAAACCAGGAATTCTTGGTGTTTTTGTTAAGATTGGTTCTACCTCTGGGAATATGGTTTTATATACACTATTAAATTTTCTTGCAAATTCACGAGTGATTTCGAGATGAGGAAGTTGATCTTCTCCAATTGGGACTTTATTTGCTCTATAAATTAATATATCAGAAGCTTGAAGAACCGGGTATCCAAGCAGTCCATAGCTTACCTGCCCTTTAAGTCCACTATCTTTTATCATTTCTTTAAGGGTTGGATTCCTTTCAAGCCTTGGAACAGTTATTAACATAGAGAAGAGAAGATGAAGTTCTGCATGTTCTTTTATCTGGGACTGAACAAAGAGAACCGATTTCTTTGGATCAATCCCTACTGCTAACCAATCAACAACAGTTTCGATTATTCTGTTCCTTAACTCTTGAGATTCTTCGTAATTGGTGGTTAGAGTGTGCCAGTCAGCTACCATATAAAATGTTTCATATTCACTTTGAAGCACTACCCAGTTTTTTAAGGCACCAAAATAATTCCCAATATGGATTTTACCTGTTGGTCTTATTCCACTAAGTATTCTTTGCATTTAACCTCCTTTGAAAACCTTCAGAAATATTATAAGGCTCATTATCAATAAAAGCAAAATTATTAGATAACCATAGGACTTTGGCTTATATGTATATTTTTGAAAACGCTTTTTAAAAGTCATTATTTTTTCCTTTTAATTGGTAGCATCTTGAAGTCATATTCAATAACTTCTTCTTGTTTCACTTCAATTAGAGATGTGTAAGGATAGTAACCTTCGGAGATAATCTTTAAAATGTAATTTCCAGGGGAAAGGTAAATGTTATATTCTCCTGTTTCTGTTTCATTTTGTGTTTTTATTGTATCAGAATTTTCAATAATAATTTTAGCGCTGATTGGCTCTTCAGTTTCTACATCTTTAATTTTTCCTTTGAGAAGAGAAATTTGTTTTCTTTCTCTTAATTTTAAAAATATATCTGTTTTTTCTTTAAGTAAAACAACAGTATCAGTAGAAATGAAATTATCTGCGTAAGCAGAAATTGGATAAATTCCTTTTGGTAATTCAAATTTCATTTCTCCTTCTCTTATCTGAAAACTACCTAAATCCGCAACGGAGACAAATCCTGAGATTGGATTCCCTTCTTCATCAACAAGAAATATTCTTAATGATAAAAGCTCTTTTATTTTTTTTTCATAATTTTTTGAGGAAATCCCAAAAGAGAAGCTCCAAGAAGGAATTCCGTAATATCCTGTATTTACCCCGGCTTCCCTTAAAAGGATATTTGATGGAGTTATTTCTTCTTTTCTTTCCCCAAATAAAAGGAACGAGATCCCTAAGGAAAGCTCAAAGTTATTCCATTTTGATAGAATTATATTTGGTGTTATATAAACAGACATAAAAGGAGTTTGACTTAACATTAAAAATCTCTCTAATTTGTAGCTAATACTAAAGATTAAAGTATCAGGGTTAAATTGAATTTTTGAATTAAATAAATAGTGTCTTAGAACAGGTTCTGTTGAATAAGTTATAAATTCAAACTCGTTCTCAATACGAAACATTAAAAGTTTTGTCAAAAGGTCTATCCCTATACCTTTTCCCTTTTCTTTAATAGAGAAGTTTCTTAAAAGACCCTCTTTGGTTCTGCCAGGAAAATGAAAGATAGGAAAGAGGCTTAAGTGAAATTCTCTTATACTCCTGTTTGCTCCACTTTTTATTAATATATCTGAAAGCCCAAAATCATTTTTAGTGGATGTATAATCAAAACCAATTCCTCCTTCGATTTGAGAAAATAGCCATTTTCCTCTATTTGCTAAAGATAAATTTAAATTATTTGAATATATTGAACCTCTTTTAAATGTTTCAATTTCCACATTATATTCAATAAAAGAAAATAATAGAATAACCGTCATTATACTTGCACTTCTTTGTAAGTAGAGGTTTTGATCCCCCAACTCATTGATTCCGTGTTATAAGCTATTCCAACTTTACCATCTTGATCTACTATGGCAATGCCAAAGTCTATGTCAAATTCTTGGATTAAATCCATGGCAGCTTCTTCGGCACTATGCTCAGCAAGATAATCATCCACTTTTTTGGCAATCATTTCTTTTATTATAACCTCCCCAGGTCCAGTAATTGTGGTTGCTCCTCTTGGAGAGGCATAAATTCCTCCACCTAAGATAGGCACGTCACTAACTCTACCTGGAAGATGAAAAATAGGACCACCTGTGGAAAGGGCTGCGGCTATATTACCAAAGCTATCCTTTGCGATTGCTCCAACTGTTTCGTTAGAATATAAACTTTTCAATTTTTCTATTTCTTTTTCATCACATTGGTTTTTTTCTTTAAATAGCTTTTTCATTTCATCGCTTAATGGATTATATTCTTTGAAACCTCTGCTTCTTGCAAATTGAAGTGCTCCTTCTCCGGCAAGAATTAAATGTTCCGTTTTATCCATTACTTCGTAAGCTACTCTTACAGGATTTTTTACATTTTTTATTGAGATTACAGCGCCAAATTTTCCTTCTGAAGTTGCAACTGAGGCATCCATTTCTGCTTCTCCATAAAGATTTGGGACAGAGCCACTTCCTGCATTGAAAGCAGAGGAATCTTCAATTACCATAATTGCTTTGACAACTGCAAGAGCTGCTTCTCCTCCTTCTTTTAGGACCACGAAACCTGCCTCTAGAGCTTCCCCAAGCACTTTTTCTCTTAAAGAGGAGTCTCTTAATTTCTTACTTGCTCCTCCATGAACTAATAAAAGTATTTCTTCTATCATAAGATTAATTCTATTAAATCTGTTCTATTTGTCAACAGGAGTTTCTAAGACTAAATGACATAAACTCTTGACTTTTCTTTAGTTTTTGTTTATTTTAAAATAAAAAGGAGTTTTTATTGAAGGAAGAAAATATTGATTTAATAGTAAAGACATTGAAGGAGTATAAAAAAAGAGGAAATCTTGAAGATATTCTTAAAATCGTTAAAGGATATGGAAGTTTGGGTTTTTTTGAAGAAGCCAAGCGATATATTGAAGAATTTCTTGAAAAAGGAGGAAGTGTAAAGGATCTTGTGGCTATTTTAAAAGATCTTCCAATGGAATTAAAAAATGTTATTTGGCCAAGTCAACTTATCTTAGAAGGAGAGTTTGATGCGGATTCTTTTCTTGAAATGGGCACTCTCCTCTGGGAAATTGGTTCTCCGGACGAGGCGAAAGAGAATTATTTGAAGGCTTTTGAGTTTTACGTTCTTTTGGGTAATAGAGAGTCTGCCGAGCAGGTTTTAAAAATTCTTAGAGAAAATTACCCAGAAGATGAAGGTGTAAAAAAACTTGTATTTAGAGATGTAAAAGAAGAAATCCTTTCTAGACTTAAGAGTTTTATTCCGCCACAACCTGATTATGAAATAGATTTAAGATACGCCCTTGCAAGGGCTTTTCATAAAGAGAATTTACTTCAAGAGGCGGAATCTAATTATAGAAGGATTTTAGAGTTAGATAGTTCTCATAACTCTAAGAGGTTGCTTGTGGCTCTTTTACGTGAGAGAGGCTCGTTAGAGAGTTCTCTTTTTCTTGCAAGAGAGTTAGAAGGAATAGAGAAATTAGAAGAATTGTATTCTATATCTCAATCTTTTAGAAATTTTGGGAAGTTAGAAGAGGCAAGATCTGTTTTGAGAGAGATATATGAAATTGATCCGGATTTTAAGAATGTAAGAGAACTTTTGGGTATTCCAAAAGAAGTAAGGAAAGAGGAAAAAGGAGAAGAGAAGGTTCCTTTAAGAGTAACTGTAAGAGAAAAAGTGGAAAGGGACATTAAACCTGAAGAGGGGGAATTTAAAGAGAAAAAAATTGTTTTTCTATAAGGGGATTTAAAGAGTGAATTATGAATCTTTTTATGGGTTAAATAAAGAACCTTTTCGTGATATTCCGGATCCAAGTTTTTTCTATAATGGACCTGAGCATTCAAGAGCTCTTGTTAAATTGCTTCATATTATAAGAAAAAATAGAGCTTTGGGTTTATTAACAGGGGATGTGGGTTGTGGGAAGACGACTATTATAAGAAAAATTTTTGCAGATTTGGATGGGAATACCGAGTTTTTTGTTAGTATTTTGACAATTACTCAGCCGAATTTTTCTGTTGAGTGGTTTGATAAAAAATTGGGAGAGATTCTTGGTCTTGAATTTGGTTCTGAAGATAGAACGGAGATGAAAACAAAATTGGTTAGGGAACTTGAAAGAAGGCTTAGGAAAACCAATAAAAAAACAGTAATTCTTATTGATGAGGCTAATAATATTACAAATCCAGAGGTGATTGAAGAAATAAGGGGTCTTTCAAATTTGGAATTGGAGGGGTTTAGGTTGCTCACGATTATTTTGAGTGGGATGAAAGAAATATATGAGAGAATAAAAGACAATATTTCTTTTAGACAAAGGCTCGGAGCGATTGTTAGCCTACCTCCTTTAACTCTTAATTCAACCATAGATTATATAAATTATAGATTGGAACAAGCAGGAGCGACAAGTAAGATATTTAGTGAGGAAGCTTATAAATTGATATATGATTTTACTTTGGGTATTCCAAGGTCAATTAATGTAATTTGTGATAATGCGCTTTTAGAAGGGGCTTTACTAAGAAGAAAGATAATAGAGGAATCAATAATAAAAAGAGTTGGCGAAGAACTTATGCTTAATAGGTAACTATGCTAAAAGATACTAAAATAGCGGCTTTAAAAAACGAAGCAAATAAGGCAAAACTTAAAGGTGATTATCAAAAAGCAGTAGAATATCTGGAGAACGTTTATGAATTAGATCCAAATGATGCCAATAATGCTAAGGAATTGGGCACTCTTTATAGTAGATTAGGAAATAAAAAGAAGGCAAAGGACTATTTTTGGAAAGCCTTAGAAAGGTATAAGGAATTGGAATATTATGAGAATGCAACTGCTTTAGCTCAAATGCTTTCAAGATTTGGAGAAGACGAATTATTAGTTAAACAAGAGCTTGCTTTTCTTTATGAAAAACAAGGTCTTATAGGAGATGCAGTCCTAGCGTATGAAGAGTTAGCTGAGTTGTATAAAAAAGAAGGGGATTTTGAAGGGGTTCTTGAAAGCCTTGAACATATTGTAAATATAATGCCTAAAAAGATAGGGATTAGGCTTAAACTTGTAGAAATTTATGAAAGTAAGAATAAATATGATAAGGCTCTTTCAGAATTAGAGGAAGTAAAAAACATATATGAAGAACAAGGAAGAGTAGAGGATGTTGAGAGAATAGAATCTAAGATAAAGGCTCTGTCCTCAAAGATGGGTTCTGTAAAGGAAACTAAGATATTAGAAGATAAAAAGACAGTTATACCAGAGGAAGTAAAAGTAGAGTTTGAACAAGAGGGGATTGGTCTTGTTGTGGAACCTGAGGAAGAGTTGGTTTTAGATGAAAGTGTGGAACCTTTTATTGAAAGTGCTGCAGATTTATTAGACATGAAGGAGGAAATAGAAAGTGTTACTTCTATTTCTCCAAAGGAGGAGATAGAGGTAACTGTTTCTGGTTGGGAAGACTGGATTAGTCTTGCAGAGCTTTATGAATCTGTGGGAGCTAAAGAGGAAGCTTTGGAGTATTATAATAAAGCTGCAGAGTTTAGTTTTAATAAAGGGGTTTATGAGGAAGCTTATAATATATACAAAAAGATAGCAGAGTTAGAACCTTTGAGCATAATCTTTAGACAAAAGATGGTTCAAAGTGCTTTAAAGTTAAACGATAAGGAAAAAACGATCGAAGGATATTTTGCTCTTTATGAATGTTTGAAGAAAAAGGAAGCTCATCTTGAAGCTGAGAAAATCTTAGATAAAATAGAGAAGATAGATCCAAATGCCCTTAGAGGGATTCGAGAAGAAGTATCACAAGAAGTAAAAGGAAAGATTGATTTTGATAATTTGTTTAAAGAAGAGGTAAAAGAAGAAATCTTTTTAGAGGAAGAAGGGGAAGAAAAGGGAGTTCCTTTTGAGGTTTTGTTAGAGGAATTTAAGAAGAAAGCAAAAGAGGAATTGGATATTACTGATTATGCTGCTCATTTTAACCTTGGAATTACTTATAAAGAAATGGGTCTTATAGAAGAAGCAATGGAAGAATTTAAGAAAGCGATGAAAGAAAGAACTTGGAGATTAAAGTCTCTTGAGATGTTGGGTCTTTGTCATGAGCTATTAGGAGAGAATGAAAAGGCTAAGAATGTTTATAAGATTGTTGTAAATACTGATAATTTTAGGGAGGATGAAAAAGCGGCGTTTTATTATCATCTTGGGAATTTATACGCTAAAGAAGATAAATATGAAGAGGCTCTTATTAATTATAAAAAGTCTGTTGAGATAGATCCTGAATTTGTAAATGCTAAAAAGAAAATTGAACTTATTAGTAGGAAAATGAATGGGGAGGAAGTGGAAGAAGAATTAGCTTTTTCTTTGGGGGAGGAGCTTTCAGAAGAAGGGGCTAATTTATGGGATTCGGTTTTATCTGGCGAGGTGGAAGAAGTTGGGAAGAAAAGCGAATCCATTGAGAAGAAAAAGGGCGGTAAAATTTCTTATATTTAGTTTGCTTTGACTGTGGTTATTTTTAGTTTCAAAAGGAGATAAGTTGGAAGAGTTTGACGTTATAGTAGTAGGAGGAGGACACGCTGGAATAGAAGCAGGGCTTGTTGCTTCAAGAAGGGGTTTTGGTTGTCTACTTATTACAATAAATAAAGAGTTTATTGGACAGATGTCTTGTAATCCATCTGTGGGGGGAGGAGCTAAATCTCAACTTGTGTTTGAGGTTGATTCTTTGGGAGGGGAAATGGGTTACAATACTGATTTAACTGGAATACAGTTTAAATTATTGAACGCAAAAAAAGGCCCTGCTATTTGGGCTTTAAGAGCCCAGAGCGACCGTAAATTGTATAGAGAGACAATAAAAAGGAGAGTAATGGAAGAGTTAGAAGTGGTTGAAGGTGAGGTTACAGATTTAATTTTAGAAGGAAAAAAGATTAGAGGGGTAAGAACATCTAATGGGAAAGAATTTCTTGGAAAAACAGTGATTCTTACAACAGGGACATTTCTATCTGGTCTTATTCATATAGGGTTGGAATCTTTCCCTTCCGGAAGGCTTGGAGAACCTCCTTCTTTGGGGCTGTCAGATTCTTTAAGGAAAGCAGGTTTTCAACTAGGTCGCTTGAAAACCGGAACCTCAGCAAGAGTGGATATGAGGAGTATTGATATTTCTAAGATGACCCCCGAGCCTGGGGATGAAGCTCCTCTTCATTTCTCTTATAGAACCAAAAATTTTAATCCTCCAAATGTTCCCTGCTATCTTACTTGGACAAATGAAAATACTCATAAAATTGTTAGAGAAAATTTAAAATATTCTCCTCTTGTTCAAGGAAGAATTGTGGGGAAAGAACCAAGATATTGTCCTTCTATTGAAACAAAGGTTTTGAAATTTCCAGAGAAAGAACATCACCATGTTTTTGTAGAACCAGATGGTTTAGATACTTATGAGGTTTATTTAAATGGAGTTTCCTCCTCTTTGCCTCTTGAGATTCAAGAGAAATTTTTAAGAACAATTCCAGGGCTCGAAAATGTTGAAATCTTAAAACCAGGTTATGCAATTGAATATGATTTTGTTTATCCAACCCAACTTAAGGCTTCTCTTGAGACAAAAATAATAGATGGATTATTTCTTGCAGGACAAATAAACGGGACTTCAGGATATGAAGAAGCTGCTGCTCAAGGAATAATTGCAGGGATAAATGCTACTTGTAGAATAGAAGGTAGACCCCCTTTAGTTCTTAGGAGAGACGAAGCTTATATAGGGGTTCTTATAGATGATCTTGTAACTAAGGGCACTGAAGAGCCTTATAGAATGTTTACCTCAAGAGCGGAATATCGTTTGATTCTTAGACAAGATAATGCCGATCTTAGGCTTAGCAAATATGGATATGAACTTGGACTTTTGAGTAAAGAAAGATATGAAGAGGTTATAGAAAGAAAAAGGAAAATAGAGGAAACAGAAAAATTCCTTAAAAAAAGAGTTGTTACTCCAAAGGAATTTCCAGCTATAAGGAAACCAACGACAGCTTTCTGTCTCTTAAAGAGAACAGAACTTGAAGAGTTAGAAAAAGTTTTGAATATAAAAATTGATGAAAATATTAGGGAAACTGTTAAGGTAAACATAAGATACGATGGATATATACAAAGGTTGGAAAGGAAAATAGAAGAATTTAAAAAAATGGAAAATGTCAGAATTCCTTTAGATATTAATTATGCTGAAATTCATGGAATTTGCACTGAAAGTGTTGAGAAGCTTTCTTTAATTAGACCTGAGACCCTTGGGCAGGCTTTTAGGATTTCCGGAGTTAAACCCACAGATATGCAGGCTTTAATGTTTTATATTCAAAGAAGGAAAAAGAGTAAAAAGGAAGAAGCAAAAATAGTGAAATGAAAATTCTTTTAGGGATATTCTTTTTTTCTCTTGGTGCGGCTTTTGGGAGTTTTTTTAATGTAATTATATATAGGTTACCAAAAGGGATTTCTTTAATAAATCCTCCTTCTCATTGTCCTAACTGCGGAGAAAAGATACGGTGGCGAGATAATCTTCCTATTTTAAGTTATGTTATTCTTAATGGAAAGTGTAGAAATTGTAAATTTGATATCCCTATTACGTATCTTTTGGTAGAGATATTGAGTGCTTTCTTTTTTCTTTATAGCTATTTTCGTCTTGGAATATCCCTTGAACTATTTACTTTTCTTGTTTTTATATCTTTGCTTATTCCAATCTCTTTTATTGACCTTAAAACAACTCTTATCCCTGATTCCCTTTCTATTTCCGGGATTGTGATTGGGCTAATTCTTTCTATTTTTCGGGGAATAGCTTTTATTTCTTTTTTAGGGGCTATTTTAGGAGCTATAATTATTTTGATAATAATAACTTTTGGTAAGCTTGTATACAAACAGGATGTTATGGGTTTTGGAGATTTGAAGCTTGCTGCTTTAATAGGAGCTTTTCTTGGATGGGCTGGACTACTTCTTGTAGTTATGGTGAGTGCTTTGTTAGGTTCTATTTATGGATTAATTCAAATAAGGAGAAGGAAACTTTCAATAAAGTCTCAGATTCCTTATGGTCCTTTTTTGGCGATCGGTGGTGTTATTATCTTTTTCTATGGAGAATGGATAATAATCCGGTTTTTCCTCCCCTAACAAAAATATTTTTTGGAATTATATATAAAGAGCAAGAAGGGCTTTCTTTTGTTTTAAACGAAATAAGTAAAATAGGGAAAATAGATATTCAGAGCCCTGAAATTCCTTTTAATTTTACAGATTACTATAAAGATGAAATGGGAGATTCTTTAAGGAGGAAATGGGTTTCTATTGAGAAGGTGATACCAGAAAATGAGTTGGTAAAGATAAAACATAAAACTCTTTTTTGGGAAAAAAGTCTTTGTGTAGGGGATAAGAGAACTGTAAATTGTGATCCGGGGGGAATCTGTGATAATAGGGTTGTTCTTGTGACGACAAAAAATTTTTCTCATAGGATTTATCTTGGAGAAGGAGTTTTTGCTGAGGTTACACTAATTTATAAAGGGACTGGTTTTCAGCCCCAAGCTTGGACATATCCTGATTATCAGAGTGAAATTTTTCTAGAATTTGCTATGAAGTGTAAGAAAAAGTTTTTGGAGATGAAAAATAATTTTAGAGTAAAATGAGGAGTCTTTTAAGAAGAATTATAATTGGAACCTGTGGTTATACAAGGTATAAACCCGAGGAAAACTGGAAGGAAAAATATGGTAGTAAATTAAGGGCTTATTCTTATATTTTCCCTTCTTTAGAATTAAATGAAACTTTTTATAAACTCCCTAAGGTAGAGACAGCAATTAAATGGAGGGAAGAAGTCCCGAAAGATTTTGAGTTTACTATGAAGTCTTGGCAAGCAATAACTCATCCCCTTAGTAGCCCTACCTGGAGAAGTTTTAAGGGGAATTTAACTGATAAAGAAAGGGAAAGTTTTGGATATCTAAGACCGAATCAAGAGATATTTAAGGCTTGGGAAAAGATAAAAGAAGTTGGAGAAGCATTAAAGATTAAAGTTTGTGTGATCCAAACACCTATAAGCTTTGGTTATTCTGAGGAGAATGAAAAAAATATAATGGAATTTTTTGATGGAATAACAAGAGGAAATTTTGAGATAGCTTGGGAACCAAGAGGATCTTGGGAAAAATTTCCTGAAAAGATAAAGTATATCTGTGATTCTCTTAACATTATTCATATAGTAGATATTATGAGAGAGGAACCTCTTTCTAATCATCCAATTGGATATATAAGACTTCATGGGTTAAATAAGAATAAGTATAACTACAATTATAATTATAAAAAAGAAGAAATAGAGATTTTAGCTGAGAAACTTGAAACTCTTTTAAATAAAAAAGAAAGAATTTATTGTATGTTTAATAATTACCAAATGTATGAGAATGCAAAAGCTTTAATAGAATTATTAAAACTTAAATAGCAACTTCAATTGCATTTAGTAAAATATTTAAGTCGTAAGGCTTTTCAATGTAATATTTTACACCCGCCTCTATCATTTTCTTTTTATATTCTTCGTCTTTTACAGCAGTGAGCACAATAACAGGGATGTTTTGAGTATAAATGATACTTCTTAAGGTTTTTAAAAAGGTAAATCCACCTCCACCAGGGATTAATATATCAAGAATTATTAAGTCTGGTTTTTCCTCTCTTGCGATCTTTAGACCTTGATCAACATCATAAGCAATGGTAGTTTTGTAATTGGCTTTCTGTAAATCTATGGATAGTTTTTTTGTGAAATCTTTATCATCATCCACTATTAATATATGGCCTGAACTACCCTCAATTATTTTTTCTTCTTCTTTAATATTTTCTTCTATACTTTTAAGAAGCTTTTGAGCATTATATGGCTTTTCTATGTATTCCTTTGCTCCAGCTTTAAGAGCTCTTTCTTTTATTTCAGGATCTTCTACCCCTGTAAGCACTATAACTGGTATATTTTGCGTTTCGGGGAGTCTACTTAATCTTTCTAACACAGTGATTCCTCCACCTCCCGGAATCATTAAATCAAGAACGATTAAGTCAGGTTTTTCTTTTCTTGCAATCTGAACGCCTTGAATTACATCACTCACATTAAAAACATCATAATTGGCTGAACGAAGGTGTCTTATCATTAAGGCAGAAAGGTCGTAATCGTCTTCTATTATTAGGATTTTCTTCCTTCTCATTATTTTACCATTTTCTTGAGGCACTTCCAATTATTCGCCATTCATCATAATTTTCTTTTTCAAGCTTTCCGGAATAAAAATTTCTTTCTACCTCCAAGGTTAAATTTCCAAGAAATTTGGTAGATAGAGAGGAGTTTAAATATAAACCCTTTTTAGAAGTTTCTTTTTCCTTAGAGATATTAACTCCAATTCCATTTGTTAATTTTTCAAGGAAAGTGTAATAGGTTCCAAAGTCAAGAGATAAAGTTTTTTCTACTGTATCAGGATAATTTGTTTCTGAGAAGTCAATCTCAAAAGAAATTGTTAAGGGTTTTATAAAACTGATGTCATGATAAAGAGAAATAGCTTTGCCTGAATAATTTGAAGAATCATTAGTGTCTTCGTAATTTTGATAAGAGAGGAAGAGAGTGGTGTTGTTGTTTAAATTCATAAAATTATAATTGTATCCTGTATTTATGGAAAACATATCACACTTTCTATCTAAATTAATAGAATCATTTTTTTCACTATAAGGGCTATAACTAAACTGGATAGAAGGAAAATCAGAAAAATTGAAACCAATTCCTAATTCGTGCGTTTGGAAAGCAGTTGTTGAACCTTTTATTCCAATTAGATTGTCTTTTTCTTTTGAAAGAGAGGCGAATAAAAATAGGGTGTTGTTAAATAGATTTTGTTTTAAGCCTCCTTTGTAGGACAAAAGGTCATTTCTTTGATATGGATTTCCAAAAGAAAAGAAACCTGGTCCTACAAGAGTGAGTGAACCACTAATTTCTGTATTGTAAATGGTTAGAGAGGAATTTATTAGAAAAGCTAAGTCAAAAGAGCTACTGATTTTCGGATGCAAGAGATTCTTAATAAAAGAGGGGATTTCAGAAGAAGGGAGCTCTGGAGTCCTTATGTCCCTTACAAGTTCACTGCCTACAAATTCTGATTCTATATTGAACTTATTATTGAAGAAAGAAAGTTTTAGAAGAGCTCCAAGGAGGTAATTCTCCATTGGTTTTAAAACCTCTACACTATCCGTATCACTTCCTAAAGGAATAAAATAAGGAGAAACAGAATTTGTATCATCAATTCCATGAAGAAAAATAAAATGTAAATGGGAGTTTTCTTTCCTACCTAATCCAAGCGTAAAGGCAAACATACTTCTTTCATAAGCGTATTCTGTAAAGGTTGAATCAGACCCAGTTACACCTCTTTGTATAGTTCCCTTTGCACCTTCAAGATGGAAAATTCCTGGATTTAGTTCAAACACACCTCCAGTTAGAGGAATCCCAGAGAGAGTAAGAGAAGAAAAATATGGATAACAGGTTCCAAATTCAATGTTAGAGATAGAAAATATAAAACTTGGAAGGTTGGCCTTTTCTTTTAATAGTTTTTCGGGTTGGATACTTATTCTATATTTATTTAAAGCTTGACGAGCTTTTGATTCTAAAGAGCTTAAACATAGTTCGAAAGAAATGGGCATTTCTGCGATTGATATTGTTGGATTGAGAAAGAATCTCATTTGTGTAGTGGGTTCAATTAGAGTGTCTCCATTTATATCATTATATTCTCCATATAAAGTGGTATAACCTGAGAATTTAATTAATTCAGCATAAAAAGGAAAGGAGAAAAAAATGAGGATTAATATTCTATTTTTCATATCTTTTATTTTTTAGGGAGCTGAGGGGTAATTGGTAATTTGTTTATTTTTATTGTAGCATCATTTAATTTATCCCAATCACTTGGAGAGACCTCATGCCAATCTTTACCAGGAACATTTATTACTTTAACTGGCATCTTTGTTATTTTGTTACCTATAACTTGGGTAATCTCAAGATTACAAGTAATTGATTCTTTTTCTCCTTTAACAAGAAGACTTTCTCTATCTTTAGATAATCTTATTTTAATAGGTATAGAACCTGGAAGACTTAAATTAGAAATCTTAAACCTTCTTGCCATCTCTTTTTCTGGGAGTTTTTTATAGATTTCTATTTCAAAATTAGGATTGCTTCTTTTGGTTGTTAATTCTATTTCTTCGTTAAGAGTGGAAAGTTTCTTTATGTTTAAAAGGTCTCTTCCATTAAGACCTCCTTGAGAAGTCAATTTTATAATATTATCCTTACCTGCTATTTCAAAATTGTATTTTTCACCTCTTGAAGCAATCTCAAAATTAAGATCTTTTCCTAAAGAATTAATTGCAAAATAAATCTCAGGAATTTCCTTTATATTTGAGCCTCTTTTTGCGGAATTAACTGGCATTCTAAATAAGTTTTTTATTCTGAGTCTAGGGTTATCTTCTATATCTGAGAGTCGGGTGTGTGAAGATCCGCTTGTTTTATAAAACTTATGACCTTCTCCATCTGTGATTTGAGCTATATTTGCTCCTGTTAAGAAAATATGATTTAACGCATCAGTTATTCCTCCAAGCTGTAGAGGATTGCGAGAGGGTGGTTTTACAATAGACATTGGTGTTGCAAAAATGTAACCGTCAGGAGACCCCCAAATTTCTCCAGGTTTAAATTCATAAGACCAGTTACCACTTCCGCGGTCAATCTCTATGTAATTTTTATTGTTATCGTAGAAATCCGAATCGGGAGGATACCATTTATTTGGGTCATATAAATAAATGTAGCGTTTCGAAGCAGTTTCCTTTAATCTATATGGGATCAATGTATGTCCTACCATACTATCATTTTTTACAAGGGTAATAAGAGGTAAGTCTCCCATAGATAGATAATATTCAATTTGTTTATAAGCGTAATTTGGATCCTTTGGATGAGTTCCAGTTATATTTTCTGCTATCCACAAAATTCCAGCATGACTCCATTCATGACATTGCATCACTGTAATTGTGGTGCATAATTTGGCTGAAGCAGGGCCATTATAATCACCAGAATAAGTATAAATAGGTTTACAAAAACCAAGATGTCCTTCTTCTTTGTATATAATGTTTGCGAGTAAACTCATTCCAAAACAATTTCCAGATGCAATGGCAAAGGCTGCATTATAAGCTTTATAAAAAGCATAATCTAAAGGACAAAGGACCTTTGCAGTATTTGAGTCTTTGCAAATTCCTATAAAAGCCCGCGTGTA
Organism: candidate division WOR-3 bacterium; assembly: GCA_039804165.1. Lineage (NCBI taxonomy): Bacteria > Pseudomonadati > Caldifarciminota > Caldifarciminota bacterium. Next base: position 37,235 of record JBDRZZ010000010.1, on the reverse strand, counting down.
TATTTCCCAAGGTAAGACTGTTTTTCCACTTGCATCAGTAAAGTAAGTTACATTTTCGAATCTCCAGGTGTGGAGTTTTGTAAACTCATCTCCGCTTTGTAAAGAAGCTGTTGCTAGAAAAATAAAAATGGCAAAGATTAAATTTATCTTCTTCATTTATCCTCCTTTCAAGGAGTTGCTTTCCCCTTTTCTGCTCCTCCAGTAGGAGACCGGTTTCCATTTTTAGCAAAATACTGAACTTTATACCAATATTCTTTATTCGGAATTATCTTTTTGTCTATAAACTTATTTCCTCTTATTATAGGACTTATTTGACGATACCCTTTTGTTGGTTCTATACTTCTGAATACAACAAACCCGGCGTATTTTGGGTCATAGGTTGGTCTCCAGGTTACCTGTAGAGCGCACTCTCCAGGAACTTGAGTAACTGATAAGTTATAAGGAGTAGGAGGAGTTCTTAAACTATAAGTGTATGTTTCTATTGGAATGGAAGGTTTACCAATATTGCCTTGGTAATCTGCCGCTTTTATTCTGTACCAATAGACCTTCTTTTCAATAACTGTCGTATCAAGAAAGGAAAAAACTGAGTCAGCTGCCCAACGGTTTATAGGGGGAATGTCTTCACAACCTATTGCTACAGGAAAAATAAGTGTATCGCTTACTCTCTTATAAGGTCCTTCCTCTTTTTCCGCTCTTTCTACAATAAAGCCAAATAAGTCTTGAACCGGTGGGGCAACCCATTCAATTTTTATTGCGCGGTCTCTTGCTTTTAAACCGACGATAATAGGTGGTGGTGGGGGTGTTTCTTCTCTTAGTTTTTGACAAACAGTCTTAGAAGTGTCGCTTAAATTTTGACTTCTATCATAAGCTTTGATGGAATACCTATAACAAATTGGAGAGCCTTCTGGAACAGTATAGTCATTGAAAGAGAGACTATCAGGGTGATCTTTGTTACCCACAAGATATAATGGATAGATTCTATATTCTGTTTTTATACACACCCATTCTTTTCTCTCGCCAATTCTCTCACTATCAGCGCAAACAGAATCTCCTCCGCAAACTCCCCTATATATGTTGTATCCAGCAAGATCAGATGGAACTGGATTTGGTTTTTTCCAGGAAAGAGCAATATGATTAGAGTGGCTTTCTGCTTTTAGATCTTGTGGAGGAGATGGTGGTGTTGTGTCTGGAAGATGATTTCCAGCTGATGGGGAGAATCCACTTACATTTCCTGAATTGTCTACACTTTTTACCCTATACCAGAAAGTCTTTTCTCCATAGGCAGAAAATAAAGAAGGATCTGTGTCTTTGAAGAATGGGAAAGCTCCAAAAGTGTCTGGAAGTAGAGCTTTTATAAGCACACTATCTTTAAGAGAATCGGCAGAGTTAAAACGGTAAACTCTATATCCTTTTATCCCTCCAAGTTCAAGATGTCCCAGTTCATCGTGGGTGACTCTATGCCATTTTGCTAAAAGTCCATCAGGATAAGCTTCTACAGTTATTCCATAAGGAATTGCAGGGGGTGTTTTGTCTTGAGGTTTTGCAGAAACCGGAGAGCTAAAAGCCCCTGGTCTTCCGAGGAGATCTAAACCTCTTATTTTATAAGAATAATTAACTCCATTATAGGGGCCATAAATAGAATCTGTTCCAACCAAGTGTTTTTTGGGATTCCCTCCTTCATCCCATCGCATGAAATCTATAAAGCAATTTTTTGCTGAGATTTTATTCCCATAAAGGTCAAGAGTGCATTTTTGCATTATTTCTGCTTCGTTTATCTTGATCGCTGGTTCAGTGGGAGATCTTCTGTAAATCTCATAACCAAGAGAATTTTTTACATCATTCCAGCGAATAAGAACCTTGTTATCCCCAGCTTGAGCTGTAACTTCTGTTGGAGCTGGTAGAGGAGTGAAGCTTCCAGCTTTAACTATTGCAGTGTCAATGGGGATAATTTCTCTTTCTGTTTTCTTTGATGGAGTTATTAAATACAAATATTTTTTTCCAACAACCACATTGCTATCAAGATAGGCTTGACCAAGGAGTAAAGCTATTTTCCAATATTTGTTACTTAAAGCAAGAAGGCTTTTGTAAGCTTCGCTGGTTTCTGAAATTAGGGAGATAGCACATGGTGTAATAGGCTTTATTAAAAGAGCATCATCAAGAGGAGTTTTAGGAAGAATTTCCTTTGCACTTTTTGTTTTCAAAGAAGATAAAACCTTCACAATAACTTCGTATTCTTCTGAACCTGGAAGAATAATTTTCTTTATTTTTTCGCAATCTTTCATAATAGAGATGGGTTCAGAATTGATTGGCTTTTCTGGAATTAAAGTGGAGGGAAGTTCTATTCTGTAAATATCATAGGCTTCAATTCCTTCCTTTTTAGGCCATTTAAGTAGAATAAATGTTTTTCCTCTTGAAACATCACCACTTATAGCATAAAGGAAGTCCTTTTCGGTTGGCTTAATTTCCCCTTTTAAAAGTGGAACTAAACCTTTAGTTTCATCAATTTTTCTCTTGTATTCTTCAAGCATGTTTAATCTTTCCGCAAGGGCTCTTATTTGGGAAGTTAAAGCTTCTTCTTTTGTTACATCACCTAATTTTTTAGCTTCGGATAGTTTCCTTAAAAGGAAATCAATATCTTCTTTTTTCCATTCATACCAATGTTTTAGCTGGTCTTTTCTAAATTTCTGGATTTTTGTTTCCATCCCTTTTTCAATTAAAGCCATTCTCCCTTCTTTTAGAATAGTCTCTTTCCCTGTTTCTATATTTCTTAAATTTAAATTTCCTGAAATGACTTTTACTTCCATTTTATCTTCTATATAATAAGCTTCAAATTCTGTTCCTATAATTCCAGAAATTGAGAGAGGAGTTTTAACTTCAAAAGATTCTCCTTTTATTAACTTTTTAACCTTAGCCCAGATTCTTCCAAAAGACATAAAAATAGAACGTTTTTCTTTACCGCTTGTGGTAATTTTCGTGTTTTCGTCCAAATATATAATAGAACTATCAGGATAAAGAATTTCGGCTCGTGAGCTATCTTTAACAATTATAGTATCAATTTCTTTTAATTCCATCCCAATTGTAGGAATGAGAGTAGTATCTTTCCTTTTAATTGTAACATCATTTGTGTAAAGATTTAATGTGGTTCCCAAAAGAAATATTAAAAACATCTATTACCTCCTATTCTAAATAGAAGCCGTCCTTTGAATTCATTCCTGCGGTTACTTCTACTTCTCCGCAAAAGACCCAAAGTGCACACGCACGAAGACCGAAAGTTCCTTCAAATCCCATTGGATCTCCCAAATACATTGCAAGTTTTCCCCAAGCTGAAGCCGAGAGGACTCCCCATAAGATTTCTCCATATATGTAAACTCCAACTATTCCAACAGCATAGGGTAGTGGTAGTAGAGTGCTGTAAATTATACTACCATCTTCTGTTGGGGTTAAATTCAAGAAAGCCCCAACCCCTGCATACATTTCAATCCCTCCTTCAATAACTCCGGCAAGGCTAATGGAAAATTCTGTATCTCCAAAGACGTAAACACCTGTTACATTATTCGGGATATAATTTAGGTTAATTCCAAACTTTCTATTAAGACTACTACCTTCACGAAGAACCCAAAGTTTATCCTTTGGGGCGTTAATTCCTATAAATAGGCCTCCAGAAAGACCACTACCGAAACCGACTTCGCATATATTAACAGCCAATCTTCCTTGGATATAATTTGAAAGAGGTGCAAAACACCAGTTAGCTTGACCATCTGCTTCAATATCTAAACCTAAAGCACTTAAATCAAAAGCTCCTTTTATTTCTCCTTCTACACTTCCTCTTGATAGATCGGTTTTAAGAAACAGACTTCCATTAATTTCAAGATCGACACCAAAGACATATAGATACATTATTCCGTTTGCATCAAAATTTATGATGTTTGGGGTAATTGCCATTTTCACTTCAACGCCAGTTCCAGCTTTTGGTGATAGGAGTTCAAAGCCTCCTCCTGTAGAAGTTTCTAATCTTCCTCCCAAAGCTATTGTATTTAGCTCGTCTCCTTCAATCACAGCGCACCCCCAAATTTCTCCAAGACTTGTGAGTTCAACATAAGAGAGTCTTAGATTATGTTGCTTTGTTTCTAAAATACATATTTTTATATAAATACTATCAAGCTCAATTTCTGCATTTATAGGTGAGGATGTAAAAAAGTTAAAATCAACCTTTCCCAAGCCAATGAATCCGTTCTGATCTATAGCATCATAACCAACTTCTTTGAAGTCCATTTTTGCAAGACCAGACCCCCAGTTTCTATAAATAGAAAATTTGCTTGGTTCTATGGAAACGATTCGTCCAAAATAGGGTGATGTTGTTGCTGAATATTTTGCATCATGGATTGTGATGAGTGTATCAGGTTCACCAAAGAAATTAAAATGAATTCCACATTTTACGACAAGTTCTCCAGATCTTGATGGATCAAATTCTGATAGAGCAGCTGAATCAAGTGTTATTGGAAATCCATCAAATTTCTGGTGCGCTGCATTGTGGTTAAAGTAAAATTCTCCCAAGTCTCCATCAGAAAGCATTTCTCCCCAGATTATATTAAATCCTTTAGAGAAATGGACAGGTTCATAGATTTCTGCATTTGTGTAAACAATTTCTCCTTTTTTAACACTAATTACTCCTCTTTTAGAAGAAATCCCAACTCCCCAGTAATCTAAAGTAAGAGCTAGGCTTGGGAAAAATGCATTTCCCCCAGCAAAACTTCCTGTTGAAGTGATCCCCAATTCTCTGAAAGGAGGTTTTATATTAGAAGGATAAGGAATTTGGAATTTTCCTCTAAGATCGGTATTAAAAGAGGAATTTCCCAAAAACCAGAATTTCATAAAAGTTGAGTCTATTTCATTATGAGTGAAGGTTGTGTTAAAAGAGCTGTCTGATAAATAACCTGTTTTTCCTGGAATTCCGAGTTTTACATTTAAAGGAGGAGTTCTACTATCTGAGGATAAATAACCTCTCATTCCTTGCATTTCAAGGTTAAACCATCCGCCTCCAGTTTTGTTTTCTGGGGCTCCTAATCTTTCAAACCTTATAGGGGCTTTAGAGTCTTTGGAATAAACAGTTAATAAGTCGTATCTCTGGTCTATTCTTGAAATTACAAGACCTATTAAGGTGTCTGGATTTATTGTGACAAAAGTGTCTTTTTCTACAATTGAGTAGTATTGATAAGAAGTTGCTGGAAGTTTAATTTTAGAATTATGAACGACTTTAAGTCCAAATCCACCCCATCTCATCTCTTTATCTATTTTGAGCTTCCCTCCAATATCTAAGGAAGAGTTGACAAGGAGAGAATCATAAGTAGCTTGAATTGGGTTTCCCATCTCATCAGTTACTCCATTACTGTCTGAGGGAAGGACAATATAACCGTTTTTAAATTTACCTTCTTTTATCTTACAACTATCTATTTTTAGATACCCTTCATTTATGTGAACCTCAAATCCCATTGGGATTAAAGAATGGAATGTCCAAGGAGCGGCGAGCTGAAATGTTGCGTTGAATCCAGCTGGAGTAGAAACGGCGTTGTTGAAAATATAATGTGCGTAAAGATAACCGGTGTTGCAAGTATCAAGTTGAGTTTGTTCCACTGTTTCTCCTTTTTTTAACTGAATTTCTATTTTCCCGGGAGTAATTTTATGGCTTAAATCAATTATTATTTTCTCCTTAGATTTAATTAGAATCCCTGTTTCTCCCAATCTATAAGGGCCTCTTTCTCCAGACTCAAGCTCTTTATATATGTCTAAAATAGGCGAAATTTTTGTTTTAAAAGATTCTATTTCAATAGTTTTACAACCAGCTGTATCATATAGGCAGGGAATACTTACTCCTATAATTCCAATTGCTGAGTCTGGCATAAGATGAACATTGTGGACAAAAACAGGATAACCTTCAACTTTCACCTCAATTGGATTAGGAAAACTTTCAATTATTTCTCCTGAGATAACCTTACCAGTATCTCCTTTTTCCCAATTCACTTTCAATTTTTGAAAATTTACCTGGAATTTTACAGGAGTTAAAGTAAAAATAGGACCTCCAAAATGGGTAGGGAGGTTCTTTTCTAAGAAAAAAGATTCTCCTACTCCAGAGAGAGAGTCAAGAGAGAAGGAAGTATAAGTGATATTTTTTATTAAAAATTCTCCTATTATTAAATAAGAAGGTAGTAAAGGTATTGGTTTTACCTTTATAATAGGACCAATTTCCCATACTTCGCTTAACCCTCTGTTTTCACCTAGAGGGAATCCTTCTTTATAAAAGGCTTGAACTTGCCAGGCATATCTTTTTTGGGGATCCAATTCTCTACCTTTAATAGGATATTGGAAAGTGGTTTTACTAATTCTCTCTTCTTCATACCAACTTGGATTAGATCTTATTGCTTCTTCTTTTGTTTGCCCTTCGTATATTTCAACGATTTTAATTTTATAAAAAACTTTTTCTCCTGGGGGTAAAGGTGTAGGTCTTGTCCAAGTGAATATAGGTCTTTTATTTTTTAAAGGTTCTCCTGTTTTAGGGGAAATTAATCTTGGCGGTCCAGATGGTTGAACCAAGATATTTATGCATTGGTGAGTGAGTTCTTGATTTGTAGAAGCATCTATTAGATACACACAGGCAGTGTAATCCCCTGGAGGAACAGAGCCTGTTCTTACAATAAAGTCTTTATCTTCTTCTCTATACCATTTATCTCTTAACTCTTTTATATCAGTTGCTTTTATTCTTGTCTTTCCTAAAGGAATTGTAAATTCATTTGTGCTACCCCTAAATAAAAGACCTTTTCTTAGTTCTCTTACTTCTCCACGTAGATAGACATTCCGAGAAGTATTAGAACTATTGGTTATATCAATCCACCAGAGATCTTCAATTTTCAACTGATTTGGAGGAGGTTGATGAATTCTTAAGGTGAACTGAGCTTTTAAGAACAAAGAAAATATAAATAGAATTGTGATTTTATAAAATTTCATTAATTCCTCCTTGGTTTTATTTCTTAATTTAAAAAATTTTTTGAAAAGCAAGATGAGATTTTTAATATTTATTTTATTTATTTTTTGTTTGTTGTCAATAGAAATTTTTATTGTAAGTGTTAAATCCAAAGCAGGTGGACACTTTGTGGAGGTTTTGGAGATAAAGAGGGTAGATTTAAATATAAACCTAAAAAATATAAGGTATTTTTCAAAAAAAGGATGAGATTTATAGAGAGATGAGCGAAATTGTTCTAAATTGTTGGTTAGAAGAATTAAGGAGTTGCAATTATGGTTAAAATAAATATCCTCCTTTTAAAGACAAACAAAAAAAGGAGGAAACACGTTCTATTATCAATAGGACGAGGTTATAAAAATATGCAACCCTTTAATAAGGTAAAATTTCGTTTTGAGATGGTAAAAAATGCGAAAGAAGAGTCTATAGAGATGTAGCCCGTAATTTTAATACAGGAAGACCTATCGTTTACAAATGGCTTAAAAGATTTGATAAATGTGGCATAGAAGGCTTATATAACCCTTCCAGAGCACATCAGGGAGTCCATAATAAGACACCCAAACACATAGAAAAACGCAAAGAGACGGGTAAAATGTCAACAAAGGTATTGGTTAGAGATTTTTAAGTTCCTGTTTCCCATGAAACCGCCAGAAGGATTTTACATGCGAGAGGAGACGAATTACCTAAAGAAAAAAGGTTGCAGAGTAAGAAGAAAAAGAGAATTCTTTGATATAGAAGTCTTTGAAGGAAAAGAGCATTTCTTTCATAAAGTCAATAATTATCTATTTTTCTTTAATACGATGAGAAAGAACTCAAACAAGAATGATAAACTCTTTAGAGATACTTATTGAGAAAACAAATCTCCTGAACTTGTCCACTTGTTTGCGGCGGATCTTGATAAATTTCTGGAGAAGAAAATGGATGTGACTCTTGATCTGGAATTAGACCTTGTGAATGTTAAAATATCTCAAAGTGTCCACCACCTGCCTTGGAAGGTCTATTTTTATTGTAAGATAATAGAAAAGAACTATGTCTAATTCCCTCCATTCTACTAAAATACAAATAACAAATAGGTTGCTAATTATAAAGATAAAGAATTTGAGAAAAATTTTAATTTTTACAATTAAGAATCCGTTAAATACTCTTTCGTTTTTTATTTTCAGCTATCGTAATAACACCATTTTTTTACTCTTAAGTGTTTTGCCAACTTTAAGTGTATAAATATAAATACCACTTGGTAAATCAGAGCCATTAAAAATGAGAGTTTGTTTGCCTGCGCATTGTCTTTTATTTAATACAGTTGTGATTTTCTTGCCCATAATATCATAGATAGAAATTTCAACATTAGCTTCTTCTTTTAAATAATATTCTATGGTGGTAATGGAATTGAATGGATTAGGGTGGTTTTGATCTAAATAGAAATCTCCTGTAAAAGAAAGTGGTTCTTTTAACTTTGGTGTCTCCCAGGTAATCCATTTAGAAAGATCAGGATTGTATGGGCTAATCTCCACATTGGTGTTTATTGTAGTATCACCAAGGAGAAATTTTTCTATGAAGGCTATTACTTCTGGCCTCTGAATGTCTGGAAGGACGCAGTGGTCACTGTGACCGACTTTAGAAAATCCAAACCTGTCAGGCACTCCAAGAGCTTTCCAGACTTCATGAGCAGCCTTACACGCCACATGTCCAGATTCTTCTGCAAGCCACTCCATATCCGGGTTGCCAATTATTAAAAGTGCACGTGGTGCTACCAGTGCCATTACTTCATGATGATCAAAAGGTAATTTTGTAACTGCATAGTTGAATTGAGAAAGATCTTGGCTATACCAGGCAAAACCTTGAGCGTTTTTTAGAGTTTCTCTATTACCTGGTAATGTTTCTGTTACTCGCCATGCTGCATCTCCTCCTCCTCCAGGTTCTTGTGCAATTGTGAGAGCGATTCGCTCATCAAATGCCCCAGAAAAAAGCGCAATCTTTCCTGCGTAGGAACACCCTGTTACAGCTAAATGGGAGAGGTCGATTTTGGCCTGAGGGCACATTTCTAAGCCATCTATAATTCTACTTACACCCCAGGCAAAGGCGATAAATTTACCTCTTTTAGGATCCGGATAAAGCTTAAAGAATGCTCCATCACCACGCTTGTTAGACCAAGCATTAGCTACTTGCCAATCCATATAATGGATTGTTGCAATCCCACGAGTTATAAAGAGATCTGATGGAAGGCTTCCAGTGGGAGACCACCCTACACCAATTACAGCAGGAAAAGGGCCTTCTCCTTCAGGGAGACTTATAGGAGCATACAACCTGAATGTATCTTCGTTTTCGACAATGGTTATTGCGAGGATTTTACCTGACAAAGTTATAGAATCTCCACCTTCAAATATAGGAGGCAATTTTACAATTGTATCAGAGAAACTTGCTTTTAAGTTAGTTGGAGGCTCTGGTTTGGTTCCAAGTTCATAGTGTTGAATTAAAGCACTAATTTCTGCACGGCGACATCGCCAATCGTCACAGCTTTTAATTCGACCTTTGTTACTATCAGCCCATATAAATGGGTCGGGTAAAGTTTTTATTGTTGGTAATTCACTAAAAGAAAGAAAATCCGGTAAAGGGCAATCCATCCCTGTATTTTCAATATCATAAACAAGTGGCATTTTTTTACCTAATAAGTTAAAAAAAGTAAATAAGATTAATAGAATACATTTCGTCTTCATTTTATTTCGCCTCCTCTTTATTTATATATAAATATATTATATGAAATCCTATCTTTGTCAATTTCAAAGAATATATTTATACTAAAGGTAAAAATGTTTTCTTAACTTGTTGGGGGATAAATTTACATTTTTTACCTCCATCGAATGAAAGGTTCTATCTTGACTTAAAAGGTTATTTCTATAACTTTTTTTTATGAAAACATTGACAAAATTTGTTATTTTAAGGAAGTTATTACATATAGGAACAGCTTTATTTCCAATATGTTATATTTTTGTTCCTCGGTTTAAGATGATTGTTGCACTTGCCATTGTGAGTTTTATAACGCTTTTGGTAGATTTCTTAAGATTAGAGGTTAAGAAGTTAAATAAAATTTTTAATCGTTATTTTGGAAAATTGTTGTGGGAAAAAGAGAAAAAGACTTTAACGGCTGGAACTCATTATGTTGCAGGTGCATTTTTATCTATTTATTTTTTCGATAAATGGATTGCCATTGCTGTTTTACTTTTTTTATCTTTTGGAGATACTTTAGCTCATATTATTGGGGTAAAATGGGGGAAGATACGCCTTGACTCTGAAAAGACAGTAGAAGGTAGTGTTGCATGTTTTGTTGTTTGTTTATTTGTTTCTATCTTTTTACCTCATCCGAATAAGTTGGTTCTCTTTTTAGGCTCAATTGTTGCTTCTCTTGTAGAGTTTTTTCCTTTTGGAATAGATGATAACTTTGCTCTTCCTTTAATTACAGGTGTAGCTATGGAGATTATTTTGAAGATTTTATAAGGTTGTATCTCTAATTATTGGTTTCCCATCCGAGATTCTCTGGACATACCTTGAATCTAAGAAATCAACCCATTTTTTACCCGCAAGGTATCTTGCCAGAGCTTCTTCTGGATTACTTGAAAATATTGAAAGGAACTTTAGATAAGAAAATCCTAAAAGAAGATTGTCCTCTATTTCGTATAGGTTATACTTTCTTTCGTTTAACCTTTTTTCTTCTTCTAAGGTTAAACCAACTGAACCCGAGAAAAGAAGCACTTCTCCAATATAACTCGCTGTTTCTTCTAAGACTTGGGTAAGCCCTTTAGCGTTGGCTTTGCTCTTAGCAGTTGGGATAAAATCACTCTCGGTTTGAATCCATCTAAGGACCACTGGCCATCTCATCCAGAAACGTACAGAGTAATCATACGCTCTTTTTATTATTTTGCTGTCTCCTTCTACACCACAAGAACGAGCATATAAAAGAGCTTCTTGCCGTAACTCTTCATATTCTTTACGCCATCTTGTTTCTTTCATAGAGAGTAGAAATTGAACAGGGATTAAGAAGGTCATAAAGAGTGTTATTCTAAATAAATGATAGTTTTTTGCCTTTTTTATGTCAAATATCATTTATATAAATTTATTCTAAAAATCAAATTTTGCAAGGGGTTAATCAATTTTTTAATAAAACCCTACAGTGTTATTTAACACTGTAGGGTTTGTAAATTTAAGGAGGTAAAAAAATATTTTGGTTATTTATTTAGCTCCTTTAAGCCTTCTTCCTCTTCTTTTTTATATTCTCTGAGTTTTTCAATTTCTTCTTTTAGTTCTTGGAATGACTGAGAAGCTCTAAAACGAGTATATAAATTGGTATTTTCGCTTGAATATAGTTGCTTCAGAAGTTCCTCTTTCGCTTTTCCTATTGGAAGTTCCATTAAGACGAAGGCTCTATAACCGGTTCCTTCTTTCGCAATTTTTACTTTGCGTTCTTTTGTCCCTATAAGGGTCTGATCAACGACATTTTTCGAAACTTTAGTGAACTGAGATAATAATTCTGCATCTTCCGTTTTTCCAACTTCTTCGTCAAATTTCTTAATCAAACCCATAATGTGAGATTCAAGGTTTTCTGCTATATCAAGTCTTGCATCATGTTTTGCTTTATCTATTGCGAGTTGCAAATCTTCTGAAGTAGCTGTAGCCTTTCCTAATATATAATTTGGATCACTTTCTGTAGTTAGATACCAACTTGGAATTTCTATTTCTCCTAATTTCGTTTCTCCCTTAGAAGCACAGCCTAATATCGAGATAATTAAAAGTGTTATTAATAAATTTCTCATTTATGCCTCCTTAGGAAAGTATAAAAGGAAAAGATAAAAAGTCAAGAGGGGGAATAATTCATTTTAACGCTTTTTCGATTTTCTCTGCAATTGCTTCTGGAGATAATTCTAAGGCTTTGAATAGGTCTTCTGCACTTCCAGAAGGAGAGAAGTCTAAAACTCCATAGCTATGGAAGTTAACAGAAGTTCCACTTTTTGCCATAAGGTTTCCCAAAATACAACCTAACCCACTATTTATTAAGTGTTCTTCATAAGTGAAAACATTTTTGTACTCAGTAATTTTTTTAACATCTTCTTTTCTAATTGCAAGTGGACAAGAAACGTTCCAGATTGCGAGTTCAAAGCCTTTTTCTTGAAGTATTTTTCTCGCTTGTAGAGCAAGAAATAATGTGTATCCATAAGAAAGAATTATTCCGTCTTTTCCTTCTCTTACTCTATCAATTTTACCATATTCAAATTGATAGTCCCCCCCAAAAAAAGCTTTTCCATTTTCATCTTCTATTATAGGGCTTTTTTCTCTTCCTACAACAACTGCAACATTAGTTTCCATTTTTGTTATATACCGAATTACCCTGTCAGTCTGGTTCGCATCTGCGGGAATAATGATTGAGAATCCGGGAATATTTTTTATTAACCCAATATAATCTATGCATTGATGAGTTTTTCCATCCTCTCCAACATTAAGACCATTATGAGTGGACACAATCCTGAGTTTTGTATTGTTTATTGCATTTAATCTATGTTGATTATAGGTTTCATCAAAAGAGAAAACTCCAAAATCAGAATAAAAGGTTTGGAACCCTCTTATAGAGAGGACCCCAGAAATTGTAGCAGTGTTATGTTCACTAACTCCATTCTGAATGAAATAATCAGGATGAATCTTTGCAAATTTATCTGTTTTAACAGAGCTTGCCAAATCGCAATCTGTTACTACAATTGTCCCCGGCTCATTTATTTTTGCAAGGTCTGCTAAAGCATTACCATAAGCATCTCTATTTGCGACTTTTTCTCCAACTTTATATTCTATAGGCTTTCCTAAGTTCAACTTTGGGAGGGGATAGACATTATTGTTCTTTTTTATGGGTTTTGCAGTTGTAGAATTCCTTTTCTGAATATATTTTTCTATATCGTTTTCTATCCCTAAAACTTTAAGGGCCTTATCCAATTCTTCTTTAGAAAGAGCTTTTCCATGATAGCTTTCATCTCCCTCTATGAAAGGAACCCCTTTACACATTATAGTATTTGCAATTATTGCATAAGGCTTAGACTCATCGTTTATTGCATTATGGATTGCTTCATATAATTCTCTAATATCATGGCCACATACTTCGAGAACTTTCCATCCATCTGCGAGGTAGTCCTCTTTTATATTGATAGGCATTATATCTTCTACTTTACCTGAGATTTGTCTATTGTTATAATCAATAACGACAGTTATATTGTTACATTTAAACTTGGAGGCGAATCTTCTTGCTTCAGCTACTTGTCCTTTTGCTTGTTCTGCGTCGCTCATAAGGGCAAAGACCCTCGAAGAATCTCCTTTTAGTTTTTTTGCAAGAGCAAATCCACAGGCTGCAGAAAGTCCTTGTCCTAAGTTACCAGTAGACCAAACTATTCCTGGAAGATGGGATTCTACGTGTCCTTCGTAAGGGCCTGAAATATGTCTAAAGAAAGTTATTACCTCTTCTATATCAAGAATTCCAAGCCTCCCAAGAATTGCATATACTCCGGGAGAGGTGTGTCCGTGACTTACTACAACTTCATCTTTTGTTAGATCTGCAAGGCTATATACTGTTGTAAAGATATCAATTGAAGAAAGTGATCCTCCAGGATGTCCTGAACCTGCAACTGTGGTCATTTTCAGGATGTCGCCTCTGCATAAATGAGCTATTTCTTCTAATTTTGATAGCACTTCTTTAGAAATCTTTTTGCTCTTGAATCTGTATTCTTCTCTTTCTTTAAACCAATTTTTTAAATTATTACTCATTTTTTTCTCCTTTTTATTTTGGTTCCCTTTAGTAAATACCCTTCCGTTTTTGTATGAAAATATATAAATTATTGTATTTTTGTCAAGAAACTTGTTGACAAAATTAAATTTATTATTAATTTAACCAAAAGATGATAGGAAATATTTTTGTTTTTTTAAGTTCCTATTTGATAGGGAGTGTTCCTTTTGCCTTTATAACAGGAAAACTTGTAAAGGGAATTGATATTAGATATGCAGGGGAAGGAAATGTGGGGGCGAGAAATGTTTTACACACTGTGGGAAAGCCTTATGGGATAATTGTTGGGATCTTAGATGCATTGAAAGGAGTTATAGTAGCAATTTTATGCTTGTCTTTGAATTTATCATTTACCACAATTGTGATTGGAGGTTTTGGAGTAGTTTTAGGCCACGATTTTCCAATATTCCTTGGCTTTAAGGGAGGTAAAGGGTTGGCTACTGCAATTGGGTTTTTGCTTATTTTGTTTCCTCTTCCTATGGTGGTTTCTCTTACTTTTATGTTAATTATGTTTTCTATTAGGAGATATTTTCATTTCGCTGTGAGTATTGGAATTGGGAGTTTACCAATTTTGTGGATGCCTCTTTTTAAGAATTCTTTTAAAGAAATAATATTTACAATAAGCTATCTTTCCTTTCTTGGGATAAAAAGACTTATAGATGAACCTCATATGAGGGAAGTAAAGAAAAAATCGGGATGGGATAAAGGATGAGAGTTTACAACTTTGTTGTAACAGGCTTACTATTAGTTATTTTAATAAATCTTTTGAATAATCTTAGATTGCTGAAGTCTTTTAAGGGAAGCAATAAGCGGAATAAAAAAATGCCTTTTGTTTCTGTCCTTATTCCGGCAAGGAATGAGAGTGGAAATATTGAAAAATGTGTGCTTTCTATTTTAGAACAAGATTATCCCAATTTTGAGGTGATGGTTTTTAATGATAATTCATTGGATGATACTTTAATGAAATTGGAAAGAATAAAGGAAAAATATCCTCAATTGAAAATTTATACAAATGATTTTTTACCTCCTGGTTGGACTGGGAAGAATTTTGCCTGCCATTTTTTGTCTAAGTATGCTAAGGGAGAGTGGTTACTCTTTACAGATGCTGATACGGTCCATTCCCAAGATTCAATTTCTTTAGCTGTGAATTCCGCTATAGAGGAAAAAGCTGATCTTTTGTCAATAATGCCGGATTTGGTGATGGGAACATTATCTGAGAAATTATTTATACCTCTTGTTCATTTTGCATTTTTTAGTTTTATTCCTTTAGGACTTATGAACTCTATAAAAAATCCGAATGTTGTTATAGCCCTTGGACCTTTTATGCTGATTAATTCTAAATTTTATAGAAAAATCGGGGGGCATGAGAAAATTAAAGATAAGATTGTGGATGATTTGGAACTTGCTAAGGAAGTAAAGAGGAATGGAGGAAAGGTTGTTTTTATGGATGGAAGAGAAAAAGTTTCTTTAAGATTTTATGATAATTTTAAAGATTTATGGAATGGTTTTTCTAAAAATTCTTTTGGGGCTTTTAATAATTCTATTATTGCTTTTCTTTTGTTTATTTCTTTTATTTTGTCTCTTTATTTATTTCCTATCTTTTCTTTCGTTTTGGGAATAGTAAGATTTAAATTGGGCTTTTTCTCAACCATTCAATTCTTTTTGATTCTCTTACATAGATATTTTCTTTCCGCAAGATTTAAAATAAACTATTGGCTCATCTTTTTGCATCCTTTTGCTCTTATATTCGCCTTACTAATAGCTCTTAATTCTATGAGACTTACTTTGTTGAATAAAGCTGTTACTTGGAAGGGAAGAATTTATAGAATTTTATCAACCTAATATTAAATGGGCAATTCCAAGATAGATCCCGGTTCCAAATATGTCTGCGAGAGTGGTGATAAGAGGAGTGCTTGCTGTCGCAGGGTCTTTTCTAAATTTCGTGAAAATAAATGGGAGAGAAACCCCTATAAGACTTCCAACCACGACATTTGTAATCATTGCTAAAACAATAACTTTAACGATTGTCCCTCCGCCCCCTCTTAAAAAACCCATTATAGATATGCCAAACCCCATAGCAACACCTAAGGCTCCAGCTATAAGTAATTCTCTACCAAGTAAATATATCCAATCTTTTATCTTTACAGTTCCAAGAGCCAACGCTCTTATAACCAAAGTTGCCGATTGAGAGCCTGCATTTCCTGCTGTATCTATGAGAACGGGAAGGAAGGTTACAAGAACGACGTATTTTGCAATCATTCCTTCAAATCCTTTAATAATCCCTCCAACAATAAGATCCATAATTAAAAGAGCAAGAAGCCATACAATTCTTACCTTAAACATTTTTGCCAGAGGAACTTCTTTTATTCTTGTTATGAATTCCATTCCGATTGATTTTGCTTCAATTGCGGAGAGTTTTGTGAAGTCCTCTGTTTCCTCTTCTCTAAGGACGTCTATTATATCATCGTGCGTTACAATTCCGAGGAGATGTCCTTTTGAATCTGTTACAGGGAGAGAATAAAGATTGTATTTTTGAATTAGTTTTATTGCTTCTTCTTGGTCAACCATTGCATTTATGGAAACGAAATGATAATCCATAATAGACTCAATACTCTGGTTAGATTTTGATAGGATTAATCTGCGAATTGGAATATCATCGATGAGGTGCCATTCGTCGTCCACAACATATATCATATTTATTGTTTCTGCATCCTTTCCTTTATTTCTAATATGTTGGATAGCTTCTTTAATGCTCCAACTGGGCTTAACTGCTATATAATCAGGCGTCATCAATCTTCCAACGCTGTCTTCTGGATAACCGAGAAGTTGTAGGGATTCCTTTCTGTCTTCAGGAGATAGTAAATTAAGGAGTTTTCTTGTAACTTCTGGTGGAAGTTCTTCAAATAGGCGGGTCCTATCATCAGGGTCTAATCCTGTGATAATTGATTTGATATACTCATTTGTTAAATTTTTTAGAATATACTTTTGCATCTTAGAATCAAATTCAGCAAAAACTTCAGATTGTAATTTTGGAGGAAGTAACCGGAATAGAATTAATCTTTCTTTATCTTCAAGCTCTCTTATTAACTCTGCTATATCTACTGGTTCCCACTCTGGCAAAACTTCTTTCAAGGTATTCCAGTCTTCTTCCTTGATCAAGTCCTTTATTTCAGGTTTAAGTAGGATTGAAATTGGGCTTATAATCCTTTTTTTCTTTGGCATAAATTCCTCCTACTAAATTTATATATATTTTTTCTCTAAGAAGGAAGTCAGACAATTTTAATAAAGATAATGAATTTCGCAAGTGTAATTTTTGAATTGACAAAATGAGTAAATTTTATATTTTTGTAATGAAAGCTTAATGGAAAATTAAGGAGAGGAGTTACTAATTGTTACACAAAGTTTACAAGTCGAAATATAAGGTTCTTTTTCATTTAATTTTTTCTATTTTTTTTCTTTATTTATTCTTTTTAGGAGTGGAACTTTTGACCTCTTCTCTTAAAGCTTTTGGAAGTGATTTTGCAAGGAAATTAATAACGGCAACAACGAATCCTTTCACAGGTCTTTTTATCGGACTTCTCTCAACAGCAATAATTCAATCCAGTTCTGTTACAACTTCCATTACAGTTGGCTTTGTCTCTGCGGGAACTTTGACGATTCGGAACGCCATTCCAATTATAATGGGAGCGAATATAGGGACGACAATTACTTGTGCAATTGCTTCTTTTGGACATTTTTCTATAGAAAGAGAGTTTTCAAAAGCTTTCCCCGCAGCAATTGTTCATGATATTTTCAACATTCTCTCGGTGATTATTTTTTTACCAATAGAGTTATTTTTCCATCCGGTTGAGCGGGTCTCAATATTGCTTACTCATTTTTTTATAGGGAAAGAAACAGTTTGTTTTACTTCACCGTTAAAATTAGTGGTTGCTCCTATTGTGGAAAGAATAATGATTTTATTTGGAACTCATTGCATTTTTTTGGCTATTATCTCTTTAGGAGTAATCATCCTTGCAATAACGTCTTTTGTTAGTATTTTAAGGAAAGCTTCTGCAGAGAGGTTTGAAATTCTCATTGACCAATACCTTTTTAGGAATGACTTTTCCGCATGGGTTTTGGGACTTTGTCTTACAGCTTTTATTCAATCGAGTTCAATTACAACATCTTTGGTGGTTTCTCTTGTAGGAACACAGATCATAACGATAGAGAAAGCTTATCCCTATACTCTTGGAGCAAATCTTGGGACAACAGTAACTGCAATTTTAGCAGCTCTTGCCACAGGTAATTCTAATGGGGTTGCAATAGCTTTTTCTCATTCTCTTTTTAATTTCTTTGGGATTTTGGTTTGGTATCCTTTAAGGAGAGTCCCGTTAACTATTGCAAAAAAGATAGGAGCATTATCAGGTAGGAGAAGATTACTTGCATTTGTTTATATAATTGTTATATTTATAATTATCCCTATGATTGGAATACTTTTAGGGAGGTAAGATGTTAAATTGGATTAGTAGATTCTTTAAGGGAAAAGGTTTAATAGAAGAAGCCGAGGAAATGGTAGAGGAGATGATGGAGATTGCTTATAATATGTTTCACTATTCAATGAGAATGGTGATTGAGAAGGGGAAAGAGAAAAAGGATATATATGAAGTTGATAAAAAACTGAATGAGCTTGAAATAAATGTTAGGAAAAAGATTCTTGAACATCTTTCGATTAACCCGAGCCAGGACATTACTCCTTCTTTAATTCTTGTAACTATAGTGATTGACATAGAGAGAATTGGAGATTATTCAAAGAATTTTGTTGAAGTTTCTCATATGTATCCAGAACCTTTAAAAGGTAAATACATAGATAGAATAAAAGAATTAGAGAAGAAGGTTCAACTTTACTTTAAAGAAACAATGAAAGTTTATAAAGAGCAGGATGAAATTAAAGGGAGAAAAATAACAGAGGAACTTTCTGAAGTTGTAAAAGGGTGTCAGGTTCTTTTGGAAGAGTTGATAGAAGATTCTTCTTTAACTGCAAAAGAAGGGATAATATATGCACTTTTAGTTAGACATCTTAAGAGAGTATCTTCCCATATAAGAAATGTTTGTTCCAGTGTTGTGAATCCTTTTTATCGTTTGGGTTATCGACCTTTAGAGGAAGAAGTTTAAAAATGATTATTTATTTCTTTTCCATTTATTTAACTTATTCTATTGGAGAAAGGCTAAATTACGGAGCTTATTTTGGACCTATTAGAGCTGGATATTCTTTTATGGAAATAAAAGAGGAGGAGTTTGAAGGGACTCCTTCTTATGTGATTGAAAGCGTTCAGAGAACTGATCCTGCCTTTTCTATAATTTATCGAATAGACGATTATTATAAGTCAGTTGTAGATACATCTACTTTTTCAACGATTTCTTATACAAAAAATATTTCTGAAGGAAAATATAAAAATAATCTTACCTTGAGATTTAGAGAAGATTCGGTTTTTTACACTGATGGAAGAAGATTCGAAAAGATTCCGGGAGCAAAAGATATTTTCGCAGCTCTTTATTGGATCCGAACCTTAACTTTTTCCCCAGGAGATACTTTAAAAGTTCCTTTTCATTCATCTGGAAAAAATGAGGAGATGATTGTTCCTGTTTCAGAATTGCAATGGACAGTAGTTCCAATGGGTAAATTTAGAACTCTCTTGCTAACACCACAGGTGAAGGAAGATAAAATCTTCGGTTCAGAGGAACCAATAAAAATCTGGGTTACTGTAGATCCTGAACACATTCCTGTTAAGATAGAGAGTAAACTTAAATTTGGAAGAATTAGATTTGAATTAGAAAGTATGAGTTTAGAGGAAACGAAATGATTTATACTGTGATAATGGCCGGAGGTAGAGGAACAAGATTTTGGCCTGTTTCAACAGAAAAAAAACCAAAGCAATTTCTTTCTATCGTTGGAGATAGGCCTCTTATAGTCCATACAAAAGAAAGAGTAAAATCTCTTACCCCCCCAGAAAGGATCAAAGTTATTACAACTCCAGAGCTAAAAAAGCAAATTATGGAATGTGGTTTTGAAAAGGAAAGCATTTTTGTTGAACCTAAAGGGATGAATACTCTTTACGCAATTGCTTATTCTGCAGCCAAACTTCTAAAGGAAGACAAAGGAGCCTTGATGCTCGTTTTACCCTCTGATCATTGGATTCCAGATTCCGAAAAGTTCATAGATACGATTAAAAAAGGAATAAAATGGGCTGATTTAGGTTACCTTGTGACTTATGGGATTGTCCCTACTAGGGTGGAGACAGGTTATGGGTATATAGAAAAAGGACAAAAGTTAGAGAGTTCTGTAATGAGAGCGGAAAGGTTTACAGAGAAGCCAAAGATAAAAACGGCAAATGATTATGTAAAAAGTAAGAAATTTCTTTGGAATAGTGGGATTTTTTTGTGGCAAGCTAAGACAATTCTTGAGGAAATAAAGGAGCACCGTCCAGAGATTTCTAAGTATATAGAAGAAATTGAGAAAAATCCTACTCAAAGAAATATAAAGATTCTTTATGAAAAGGGGGTTCCAATTTCTATAGATTATGGTGTTCTTGAGAGAAGTAAGAAAGTAGTGGTGGTGGAGTCTCATTTTGGTTGGGATGATGTTGGAAGTTGGGCTTCTCTTGAGAGAACTCAAATTCCAGATGAGAATGGGAATATTAAAAAAGGGGAGGTTATTGCGATAAACTGTAATGATAATATATTTTATTCAGAAGATGGAATAATTGTGGCAAAGAACCTTTCAAGAATGATTGTTGTTCGCACAAAAGATGCCACATTAATTATACCAAAAGGGGAAGCCCAGGAATTGAAAGAGATTGTGGAAGAGCTTCCAAAAAATTATAAATAAAAAGGAGGTAATATTATGAAATATTTATATGTAGCCTTTAGCATCTTTCTTCTTTTAGGAGCTTGCGTAAAAGAGCAAACAGTGAAAGAGGAAACTCCAACTGAAGTGATATTTGAGGAAGTTCCTTCTTTAGAGGATACATCTTCTATTGTTTTTGAAGAAGTTACACCTTCTGCTCCACAGGTTGAAACTCCTTTCTCAGGAGTTACTTCACCCACTCCTAAAGAAAAAGAAGCACCTTCAGTTACTCCTATAAAAAGACAAGGTTATAGAATCCAAATTGGAGCTTTTAGGGATGAAGGGGAAGCAAATATTTTAGCGGCAAGAGCAAGGGCACAGTTAGGGAAGAAAGTGTATGTTCAATATATACCACCTTTTTACAAAGTAAGAGTTGGAGATTTTCTTGATAAATATGAAGCTACTCAGTATATGAATCAATACGTAAAAGGCTCTTATGAAAGGGCTTGGGTGGTTGAGTCTGAGATAAATGTTGAATGAGGCTACTGGTTGCTACAGAAAATGAAGGTAAAATTCGGGAAATAAAGGAAATTACTAAGGGTTTAGTAGAAATATTAACGCCTCTTGACATTGGTCTAAAACTTAATATATTGGAAGACGGATTGACATTACAGGATAATAGCCTAAAGAAGGCGCTTACATACTTCCAAAAAACAAAAATTTGTACAATCGGAGAGGATACAGGACTTTTTGTGAAAGCTTTGGGAGGGGCTCCCGGAGTTTATGCTGCAAGATATGGAGGAAGTGGAGATGCGAGTAATAGAAAGAGGTTACTTTCTGAATTAAAAGGAAAAAATAACAGGGAAGCTTATTTTAAAACTGTAATTGCTTTTGTAATAACAGAGAAATGGATTGAATTTTTTGAGGGAGAGGTAAAAGGAAGGATTACGGAAAAGGAGATTGGAGAGAAGGGCTTTGGATATGATTCGGTTTTTATGCCTCTTGGATATACCAAGACTTTTGGTGAGATGAATGAGGAGGAGAAGAACAAAATAAGTCATAGAAGGATAGCACTTGAAAAATTGATTAATTATATTTATACTAATAGAGAAAAGATAGAAGAATTTTGTAAATGAAAGCGGGGTGTAGCGCAGTCTGGTTTAGCGCACCTGCTTTGGGAGCAGGGGGTCGGTGGTTCAAATCCACTCACCCCGAAAAATTGAGAAATACGCCTGTAGCTCAACAGGATAGAGCATCGGATTTCTAATCCGACGGTTGGGGGTTCGAGTCCCTCCAGGCGTATAAAAATATGGTGAGTGTAGCTCAACTGGTTAGAGCACTGGACTGTGGCTCCAGTGGTTGGGGGTTCAAGTCCCCTCACTCACCCCAAATAAAGCGTCAGTAGCTCAGTTGGTAGAGCAGCGGACTCTTAATCCGCGGGTCGGGGGTTCGAAGCCTCCCTGACGCATTTATATAAAAAATTTAGGATTTTATAAGAATTAGAAATTATAAAGTAGTGAGTCCTTCTTTTATTGCAATTTTTGTTAGATCAGCCACACTTTCAACTTTTAATTTCTTTTTTATATGTCTTCTATGTGTTTCTACAGTCTTTATGGAAAGAAATAGTTGACTTGCAATTTCCTTTGTGTTGTAACCTTCAGCAATTAATTGTAGAATTTCTCTTTCTCTGGGCGTTAATTTTGAATAAACAATGGGCTTTTCTTTTGCTGTTTTTTTTGCATATTCATCAATTAAGATATCTGAAATTTCTGGGCTTAAATATTTCTTCTTTGACATAACTGTATTTATTGCGCGAACTAGTTCTTCAAAAGCGCATTCTTTGAGAAGATATCCTGAAGCTCCGGCTTCTATCATACCCAATACATATCTTCTATCAGAATGTAAGGAGAGTCCTATTATTTCAATATTTGGATGCTTTGATTTAATTTTCCGGGTTGCTTCAATCCCATTTAAGCTTGGCATAGCTACATCCATCAATATGAGATCAGGAGAAACTTTATCTACTAATTCTATGGCTTCTCGCCCATTTGTTGCTTCTCCTACTATTTCCATATTTGGTTGTCTTGAGATTAATGTTGCTAAACCTTCTCTTAAGATTTTATGTTCATCTACTATCATTATTTTTATGCTCATTCTTAACTCCTTTTATTTTAAACTAAGAGGCGCTTTTAATGTTATTTTTGTTCCCTTATTTTTATGTGATTCTATTTCAAAGGAGCCTCCAACAACCTCAATGCGGCTCCTAATGTTTAATAGACCAAAGCCTACATCTTTTTCGTAGTAAGAATCTAATTGAGATATATCAAAGCCCACACCATTATCTTTTACCTCTATTGCAATTTCCTCGTCGATTCTCTTTATAGAGATCCAAACTTTCTTTGCCTTTGCGTGTTTTTTTACATTTACTAAGAGTTCTCGCACAGCTTGGAATAGTAAAATCCTTAAGTCATCAGATAAAGGTTTTTCTTTTCCATCATCATTAAACTCATATTCGATTTTATTTTCCTTTAAAATTTTTTCTGCAAGCCAATCAACTGCAGGAACGAAGCCAAGCTCATAAAGTATTGTGGGACTAATTTGACTCATTAAAGAACGAGTAGCAATAATTGCATTTTGAACAAGATTATAAATTTCTTCTAAAGAATCTTTAATGTTTGAATTCATTATAGATTTCTTTTCTTTTAATTCTCCTATTTTGAATTTTAAAAAGGCTAAAACTTGTCCAATCTCAGCGTGAAGTTCAGTTGCAATTCTTTTTCTTTCGTGTTCCTCAGCTAGGGTTAATTTATGAGAAAGACTTTTCATTTTCCTTTTATAATTTTGGATCCTTTTTTCTTCCATATTCTTTCTATCTGTAATATCCATTATAGAAATTACACCTTTGAGTTCTTTATTTTCATTGTCGTAATTTGGAATTGGATAGGCTTGAATACTGAAGTATCTTATTGTTCCATTCTTAAGAACTTTCGTTTTTTCCACAGTGGGGGATCGCTGTCCTTTCTTAAATAATTTTTCAAGAGGACATTCTTTGCAAGATTCTTTCCACGGAGGAAATACCTCAAAACATTTCTTATTAATGATTTCTTCCCTATTTAAGCCAAATAATTCGCAAAGGAAGTTGTTAGTTTCAAGAATTACATAATTTTCACTGACTATTGCAAGACCTTGATTAACAGCGTTAACAATTGTCTGTAATTTATTTACAGTTTCTTCAAGTTTTCTTTCCGCTAAGAGTTTATCCGTTATATCTCTTGATATCCCAAGAGTTCCGATTACATTTCCATTTTCATCATATCTTGGGATTTTTGTAGTAGAGACCCAGGTTATTCTTCCATCAGGATGGGTCTCTTTTTCGATTTTTCCTTCAATTGGTTTACCTGTTTTCATTATTTCTTGTTCATCCTGAAAGGCTGCTTCTGCATGCTCTTCAGTAAAATAATCAAAATCTGTCTTGCCTATCATTTCCTCTGCACTTCGAGCTTTTAGCCATTTAACAAGAGAATTACTTACAGCAATGAATCGACTCTTTTCATCTTTGAAGTAAATTCTATCTGGTATGTTATCTAATAAAGAGGTAAGTAGGCGGCTCTTAAAAACGACTTCTTCCCCTAATTCTTCAAGCCTTTCTTTTAATTTTTCTTCAAGAATTTTCTTTTCAGTTATGTCTCTTGAAATACCTAAGATGCCAATGATATTTCCATTTTCATCATATCTTGGGATTTTTGTAGTAGAGACCCAGGTTATTCTTCCATCAGGATGGGTCTCTTTTTCGATTTTATTCGTTATTGGTTTACCTGTTTTCATTATTTCTTGTTCATCCTGAAAGGCTGCTTCTGCGTGCTCTTTAGTGAAATAATCAAAATCTGTTTTGCCTATTAAATCTTCTATTCTTTTGAGCCCAAATTGTTCTGCAACCGATTTACTTGCTAAGACAAAACGGCTTTCTCTGTCCTTAAAGTAAATGTGATCTGGAATGTGATCAAGAAGATAAGTTAGTAAATTACTCTTAAACACTGCTGTTTTTATATCTTCTATTGGTTTCTGTAGATTATTGTTACCAAATATAATAATTTTATCTGGAAAGATTTCTTTATTCTTAAATAAAACGACCGGATAATTAAATTTTACTTTATTATTAAATATTAATGTTAACTCTTCAGAAGTGGTTCCTTTTTCTGAGAGAATAGAAATTTTTTCACTAACTGAACCCCTAAGATCTTTTGTTAAGAAGCTGGTGAAAGGTTTACCTTTTACTTTATTCTTTCTATAACCTAATAACTTAGCCCCCGCTTTATTTAAATCTTCAATAAATCCTTCTTTATTGAGCAAAAAAATAGGGTAGGGGGAACATTCAAAAATCAGATGAAATTCTTTTTCCTCATTTTTTATTTTTTTTCTCATCCTTATAAATAAATTTTAATAAAAAACAAAAAAATTGCAATAGCGTATATTCTCATTTAAAGGAACTGGCTTTGAATCTTTGGATTTCAATAGAACCTTGATGGGCTTTTATGGTGGTTATTTTGAATAATTGATTTTTGACTTTAGGTTTAGAATAAAATATACAAAAATCCTCTTGACAAAAATAAAAATGGTGTTATTTTTATCAAAAAAGTAACACTAAAGGAGGTTTTATGGAATTTTTATTTTTTGTTATTTCTGTTATAGATTCTCTTGGTGTGGTTTCTGATACTATAGGAATGAAAAGATATATTTCCGAAGGTATTGTGGTTACTGCAACAAGATATAATGAAGATATATCCGATATTTCTGCTTCTATTTCAGTTATTGGGGAAGGAGATATAAAATTTGCCAATTCTTATGTTTCCCCGGATTTACTTATTGGGGTTACGGGCGTAGAAGTTATGAAAACTGGAAATTTTGGAAGAGCTGATGTTGTGATTAGAGGGATTGGGAATAACGGAAGGAGGCTCGGTTTTTTTATTAATGGAAGACCAGAGAAAATGTCTATATTTAGCTGTGCTGTCACTCATACTTTTCCTCTCCATAATGTTAAAAAAATAGAGGTTTTTAAGGGTCCTCTTTCTTCTCTTTATGGTTCTGGAGCTATGGGAGGGGTTGTAAACATTTTGACAAATTCTGCGGAGGAGGAAAATAAGGTAGAGTTTGAAGTTGATTATGGAAGTTTTAATACGCGAAATTTAACGACTTCTTTTAGAGAATCTTTTGGTAAATTAAGTTTCCTGGGAGGAGCTCAAAAGAATTCTTCGGATGGGCACCTACCAAATTCTGCTTCTCGGACTGATAGTTATGAAGGTGATTTAATTTATGATTTTAATAAAGATTGGAAAATAGATACCTATCTTAGATATGTAGACACTTACCAAGAAAACCCACCAGCTTTTGGTGATACGGTGAGTTCTAAAGATTATCAATGGTATAGAAGAGGTTCTTTTGATTTTTCTATTTCTGGCAAGATTAATGAAATGATAGAAAGTGAGACAAAACTTTACAGGACTTTTGGGTTTCATAAATTTTCAGATGGTTGGAATTCAGAGGATAAAACAGATGGAATTTCTTCTTCGTTTTTATTTCCATTAATAGAAGGAAATAGGACCCAGGGTGGAATTGAATTTTATAGACAGGATGGATTTTGGGTAGCTCATAATGAGTGGGTTAGAAATGTTTACGAGTGCTTCTTTCATACTCAACAAAAAACTTCTTTTTTTAACATTTCAGGGGGTCTTAGATATACTTATTCTGAACAATCAAGAGGTATCTTTTCCTATGACGGTGGGTTCGTTTTGAAAATTAAAGAAATGAGAATAAGAACAAGATTAGGGAAAGGTTTTAGACTTCCAGCTTTTAATGATCTTTATTTATATCCATCTTCAAATCCTTTCTTAAAACCTGAAGAACTATGGAGTTGGGAAGTTGGGTTAAGGCAAAAAATATCAAAGATTATAGATTTTGATTTTTCTCTTTATTATTTAGAGACAGATAATTTTATTAGGTTCTCTTCCATAAGTAAGAAATTTGAAAATATAGACTCTCTTAGAGAGAAAGGAATGGAAACTTCTTTAGGATTTTATCCAATGAACTGGTTATATCTTGAACTTTTCTATTCTTATATAGATAGAGGTAATAAAACCCAAGGTATTCCAGGACAAAAATGGAGTGGTAATCTTACTTTTGAAAAAAACTTCTTGGAAGCGCGTTTAAGCGGAAGGTATATAACGGATTATTATGCACAAGATGATCATAAAGAGAAGCTTCCTTCTTATTCTGTTTTTGATTTTCACCTGAATATTAAACCCAAGCCTTATCTTTATCTATCTCTTGGAATTGATAATATCTTTAATAGAGACTATCTCCGATATGTAGAAATACCTGCTAGATCAGGGATCTACGAAATGCCGGGTAGGAGCTTTAAAATAGGAATTGTTTTAAGAAAATGATTTTCCTACTATTTGTTTTGGATTTATGTATCATAACTTCAACAAGTGACATCTATTCTGTGGTGAAAGAGATCGCTCCTTTTCAAACTGAGGTTTTAAATTTAGTTCCAGAGGGAAGTTGTCCTGGTCATTTTGACCTTTCTCCAAGGGAAGCAGGTTTTCTTAATAGGGCTGATTTGATAATTTATCATGGTTTTGAACCATGGATTAAGAAAATAAGAAAAATAAATTCAAAAGTAAAGTTGATAGACCTTAAAACAGATGAAAGCTGGATGGTTCCTTCTGTGTATTTAAAGGGAGCTTTAGAGATTTGTGAAGTTCTAAAAATGGAGATGGAAGATAGCTCAAATCGCAAATTGATTGAGGAAAATTATAAAAGACTAATAAGTAAAATAGACTCCCTTTCTTTAAAGATAATGTTAAAAAGGGATTCTCTTAATGGAATAAAGGTTATATGTAATGAATACCAAAGGGAGTTTCTTTCTTTTCTTGGAATGGAAGTTATTTCCACTTTTCCAAAGGAGGAAAAACTCACCCTGAAGGAACTTTCCAATATTTTAAATATTGGGAAAGAGAAAAATGTAGAAATTGTAGTGGATAATTTACAAACTAGGGGGAAAATTGGAAGGATGATTGCTATTGAGTTGAGCAAACCTTTTGTAATTCTGTCTAATTTTCCAGATAGAAAAGGATATAAGGAAACAGTTCTTGATAATATAAAAATTATATTGGAAGGATTAAAGTGATTCAGTTAAAAAATGTTAGTAAGTATTTTCGTAAGAGGAAAGTTTTATCTGATATTTCTTTTGAGGTAGAGGAAGGTGAATTTGTTGCAATAATTGGACCGAATGGAGCTGGGAAGTCAACACTTCTTAAAATAATTAATGGGATTTTATCTCCTGAGATTGGTGAGGTAAAAGTTTTTGGACTTAATCCGGCGAAGAGTGGTATTTATCTCAAAAAAAATATTGGTTTTGTCTTTCAGAATGAATTCATTCCAAAAGATGTGCCTCTTTCTGTAGAGGATGTTGTTTCTATAGGAAGGATAGGTATAAGAGGTGTTTTTAAAAAACTTAGTAAAGAGGATTTGAGGAAAATTGAGGAGGTTATGGAGGAGGTTGGTATTATAGATTTAAGAAAAAGACCAGCGGGTTTTCTTTCGGGTGGGGAACAAAAGAAACTTTCAATAGCAAGAGAATTAGCAAGAGAAGTTAGGATTCTTCTTCTTGATGAGCTTCTTACAAATTTAGATCCTGCTTCACAAATGGAGATAAATAATCTTATTTTTGAGGTATATAAAAGGTATAAATTGACAATTGTTTTTGTGACTCATCTCCTTAGATATTTACCAAAAGGGGTTAATAGGTTTATGGCACTTAAAAAAGGGAAGATCTTTTTTGATTCTTTAACTTCTAAGGTGAGTTCAAAAGATTTGGCTAATCTTTATGATATTGATGAAGAAAATTTAAGGAAATATGTGGGATTTTTTGAAGTATAGTTATTTTCAAAATGCTTTAATTGGGTCAATTCTTGCAGGTTTGGGACTTGGGATCGTTGGTGTATGGGTTATTCTTTTAAGAATTCCCTTTGTAGGTGTTGCTATCTCTCACGCTGCCTTTGCAGGTTCTGTTGTTGGACTGCTTATTGGTGTAGATCCTATAATAATGGCTATTGTTTTTTCTCTTTTTGCTTCAATTTTAATTGGACCTCTTGTTGAGCGAAGTGGCCTTGAGGCAAATATAATTATAGGAATTGTATTTTCTCTTGTTTTAGGGATTGCCTTTTTTTCTCTTGGACTAATAAAAGGGCCGAAAACAGAGGCTTTTAATCTCATATGGGGTAGTATTTTGACTCTTACTAAAAGAGATCTTATTATTAATAGTGGAATTACAGCTTTTATTATTTTGTTTTTGTTTCTTTTTAATAAAGAGATAAAAGCTGTATTTTATAATAGAGAAGTGGCTTTTTCTTGTG
The DNA here is from genome assembly GCA_039804165.1 of candidate division WOR-3 bacterium. Taxonomy (NCBI): domain Bacteria; kingdom Pseudomonadati; phylum Caldifarciminota; species Caldifarciminota bacterium. The sequence continues at coordinate 8,178 of JBDRZZ010000010.1, read as the reverse complement.
GAATCCCTGAGAGATTTATTTTTTTTAGTCTTCTTTTTCTTTCAGGTTTTGTAATTTGTTTGAATTTAAATACAATTGGAGGAATATTAATTTTTAGCCTTCTTATAAATCCTCCCTCCTCAGCGCGGATCCTCACTCATAGCCTTTCTAAGATGTATCTTCTTTCAATTTTATTTTGTATTTTTTCTTGCCTTTGTGGACTTTTTTTATCTTTTTTAATAGGGGTTCCTGCCTCAAGTGCTATAATAATCTTCTCCTCACTTATATTTCTTATTCTTCTAAGTTTAAAAGGAAAAAAATGAGCATTGAGTTTTTTGAAAAGCAAGCTGAAGCCTGGAAAGTTTCTCATGAAACAAAAGCTGTAGCTGATATTATTGTTAGAGATTTAATAGATAGAGAATCAAAGTTTATTTTAGATTTAGGTTGTGGGAAAGGAGTGCTGAGGAACTGTTTTAAGAAATATGTCCCTCGTGCTTCTGTATTTTATATAGATAAAGCCTTTAAAATGATAAAGGGATTGAAAGAAGCTTATCCCAATGAGTTTGCAATAAGAGGTGAAGGAGAAAATATCCCTTTTATTAATGAAAAATTTGATGCTATAATAATTTTTAATTCTTTTCCTCACTTTGATGATAAGGGGAAAGTTTTATCTGAATCTTATAGGGTTTTAAAAAGGAAAGGAAAATTAATTATAGCTCATTCAATGCCTCCAGAGGAAATAAATAAAATGCATAGAGAAATAGGAGGAGCGATTGCTAACCACTTTCTTCCAGAAAAAAAGATTTTTATTCAAATGCTAAAAAAAGCTGGTTTTAAAGAAATAAAATATTTTGTTTCTAATTATTTTTATGTAATAGGAAAAAAGTAATTTAAATTTTTGGACTAAGATAAAGGTTGCAAAAAATCCAAATTTGATTATTTTAATTTAAAGATAATCTCAAAATCTGAATCATAAAATGGAGGTTTTATGTATAAATTTATTAAGATAGGTAGAATAGTCTTATTTGCTTTCCTTTTTGTCTTTACTCTAAGAGCTCAGGTTAAGGATATTGTTCATGGAAACTTAATTCAATTTAATGAGAATGGAGCTTGGTGCTGGTATCAAGATGAACGAGCAATAATTGACACTGTAGAAGGAAAATTAATAATAGGTTCTGTGGCAAGCGATAATGGAGTTGGAGGAAGCCCCCGCGATGGGCTTATTGAAGCTGTTATAATGGATCTTAAAAATATGTCTTTGAAGAAATACACATTAATGGATAACTATTGTGATGACCATAATGCTCCTGCATTTCTTATTTGTCCAGATGGGAGGTATATTACTTTCTATGCATTACACAATTCAGAAAAATTGTCATATTATAGAATTTTTGATGGTGAAAATTGGGGCTCTCAAGAGGTATTTAATTGGAATACAGAGAGGCCTGGTGGAGTAAACTATAACACTACTTATTCTAATTTATTTTATCTTTCAAGTGAAGGAAGGATGTTCAATTTTGCTCGTGGGCATGACAATGGTAGCCCAAATTTTATGTACTCTACTGACGGAGGAACTAACTGGGATTATGGGGGACAGTTAGCAAGAAGTAATATTAGTGGATATAGCAGAGGATATTTCAAATATTGGGGAAATGGAATTGATAGGATTGATTTTATATGCACAGAAACTCATCCAAGGAATTACAATACAAGCATTTATCATGGATATGTCAAGGGTGGTAAAACTTATGACTCTTATGGAAATGAGGTGGATAGTGACATCTATAATAGCTCTAATATTCCGGTAATAGAAAACAGTTTTACAGTTGTTTTCCCAGATAATACAAAAATTGGAGATGATTATATGAGAAAAATTTGGGACGCTGATTTGGTTAGGTACAAAGATGGAACAATTGCTGCAATTTTGACCTGTAGGATAAATAACGCTGTAAATGGTAATGATGAAAGTATTGATCCAGATCATGCATTTATTTACTGTAGATTTAATGGAGTTAGTTGGTCTTATACTTACCTGGGACAAGCCGGAAAGAAAATGTACTCTTCTGAGGCTGATTATACAGGTTTAGGAGCTCTTCATCCTAATGATCCAAATATAATATACATTTCTACCCATATAGATCCTCGAAATAATGAGAATTTAAATCGTCGTGAAATCTTTAAAGGTGTGACCACCGATAATGGTTTGAGTTGGACTTGGACTCCAATAACTGAGAATTCTACAATGGATAACTTTCGTCCAATAATTCCTTCCTGGAAGAATGGTAAGACAGCTTTATTATGGTTTAGAGGGACTTATCTCTCAGCTCAAAATTATGACGCTGCTATTGTTGGAATTATTGAAGGAGAAGATTCTATAGGATTAATGAACTATGTGGATGCCACAGAAGGAAATACTTTTCGTGCTGATGGATCTACTCTTGGGGCAACTGGTCCGGATGCCAATCAAGGACCAGTAGACAACAATTGGCATTGGAGGACAGGTTATGGAAATGGTGAGATGGTTTTGACATCGGCTGAGGCAGGAGGAGAAGATGCTCCTCTTATAAAGACACAAATAATTGCTCCTATGGATGGAATTTATCATATTTGGGTTAATTTTTGGGCAAATCCTAATGCAGATTGGAGAATTAAAGCAGGACTTAGTAACCAGAATATGCAAATCTACCGACATATGGCATCTAAGAAAGTAGATGAAGGTGCACATACAACCCAGATTCAGCTTGAGGGGAGTGGAAATACTTTTTTATATCAAGCTTATCTTGGAAAAATTGAACTTCTTTCTGGAGATACCATAGAAGTTTTTGTTGATGATGAGGCAATTCAAACTGGAACAACTGGACCGAGGGTTGGGGATGTATGTAGAACATGGTATGATGGAGTGAGTTATTTTGTAGAGGATCTTAGTGGAATTCTTGATGTTGTAAAAAATGATGATGTTAATTGTGACTTTAAACTCGATCAGAATTACCCAAATCCGTTTAACGAAATTACAACGATTAGTTACTCTCTTTATCGTGATAGCTATGTTATTTTGAAAGTTTTTAATTTGCTTGGGGAAGAGATAGCGACATTGATTAATGAGGATGTAAAAGCTGGTTCCTATAAAGTTAGTTGGGATTCTAAAAATTTACCTTCAGGAATTTATTTCTATAAAATGACAATTGGAAATGTTTCTAAGGTTAAGAAAATGACTTTGTTGAAATAGCTAATGACCGGTATTGTAAAAAATTTTTGATATATAATAAAAAATAGAGAGGAGGAGAATATGAAGAAATTTTTTTTCTATCTTTTTAATAATAGTTTTTTCACTAAATGCTCAAAACCTGATAGAAGATTTCCGCGAAAAAGAGAAGAAAATAGATTCACTTTTAATTCTTGGAGAATTTCAGGTAGTTAAAGATTTGTTAAATTCAAGGCAAGTTTTTCTCCCTTATGAGCTTAGGGAAAATTATTTAAATTTTTTTAAAAACATAGAAGAATTAGAGACTGTTGCTGAAGATTCCAGATATATAAAAGAGTTAATAGAAAAATATAAGAAAGATGAAGAAAATTTTAGAAAAGAATGCGCAGGAGAAAAAGCAAATGTTTCATATTCTAAGTTTTCAAGTCTCGTAGAAAGTTTTAATTTTATAGAGGCGATAAGATTTTACATTTTAGCTTCTTTTTTTAAGGAGAAATATGTAGAGGATCAAATATATCAAGCTGAAGCAAAATTTGAAAGAGCAAAGGAATTTTATGAAAAGGGGAAGATTATAGAGGCTCTCAACACCCTTGACAGTATAAAGGTTATGCCGAGTGCTAATTTAAAATTGAAGTCTTTGAATGATAAAGTTAACTCATTTAGAAATAAATTATTAGAGACCAAAGAAAAATTTGAAATGGATCAATTATTATGGAGAAGAAAAGAAAAAGCAGGATATTTTCTTAATTTCAATATGGGTGGGAATTTGGGTTTTAAATATCCCTTAGAGCGTGAGATCTTATTGATTACTCCTGGTTTAAGAATGGGTAATTTTGGATGTTCATTTCTTGGTGCTATTTCTTTATACAAAAAATATCTTCTTGGTTTTGATTTAAGTTTTTGGTATACTACTTACTCTGGAGAATCTATAGATCTTAATCCTTGGTTTTATAGTTTTAAAACCACAGAAAGAATCATCAAATCTTATTTAAAATTCTTATTTAGAGAAGAAGTTGGAGTACGTCCATTTGTTAACCTCGGTTTAGGATATGTACATCTTTCAAGAGAAGAGTTTACAGCTATTAGATATACATGGAAAGGAGAGTATGGAGATCGGAAGATTGAAAGGTTGTTTCCTAAGGAAGTTTATTTTACTCCTCAGATTGTAAGTGAGTTTGGAATAGAATATATATCAAAAACGACTTCCTCTTTTATTTTAGGAAACAAGGTTTCTCTTTCTTATAACTTTAAGAATGTTGATGCTTTTGGTAGAGTTAATCCCTCTTTTTCTCTTTACATAGGAACAGTTGTAAGAAATTAATTATTATAATCCATTGGATTATTAAAATTTAAGGATAAAGAGAAATTGATTTTTTATTTAGGTTTTTTATTTAATATCAAAAACGTCTAATTGTTCTTTTCTGTGAGATCGGATATGTAAGGAGATATTATAAAAAGAACAAATTTGTTCTTTTTATAGATAAAAGGCGTCTCATCACTAATAAAGAATATGGATTTATTGGTTAGGGGAAATGGCTGCCCCAAAAGGGTAGCCATTCTTATAATTAAATTTTATTTTTTAGAGCTTGCTTAATTAGAAAGTTTGTTTTATCTTTAAGAAGGAAGTTTAAGTGAAGTCTCTTGTGTTAGCTGGAATTAGAAAATTTGAATTTTTGGAAAAGTCACCTCCAGAGATAAAAGGAGAAAAAGATGTCTTAGTTAGAGTGGCCAAAGTTGGAATTTGTGGTTCTGATATTCATTATTATACAAGAGGACGGATAGGAGATCAAGTTATAGAGTTTCCCTTTACTATTGGTCATGAGTGTTCTGGGATTGTAGAAAAAGTGGGAAAATCTGTAACAAAGGTTAGTCCTGGGGATTGGGTTGCTATTGATCCAGCTATATCTTGCGGTAAATGTGATCAATGCAGAGATGGGAGATACAATACTTGTAGAAATTTGAAATTTCTTGGTTGCCCTGGAGAGCTTGAAGGTTGTTTGTCTGAATTTATTGTTATCCCAGAGGAAAACTGTTATAAACTTCCTTTTACTTTAAATTTTATAGAGGGAGTATTAGTGGAGCCTTTATCAATTGGTATTTATGCTACTCAATTTTTAAACCCTAAGAAAGAGAAGATAATTGGAATTCTTGGTTCAGGGCCAATTGGTTTGTGTGTTTTATTGAGAGCGAAAGAAATTGGTATTGAGAGAATTTTTATGACTGATAAGATAGATGAAAGACTTTTTGTAGCAAGAAATTTAGGAGCGGATTGGACTGGGAATCCTGATGAGATAGATATAATAGAGGAAGTAGGGAAGATAGAAAGTGGAGGCTTGGATGCAGTTTTTGAATGTTGTGGTGAGATAGAAGCTATTAAAGAAGGTGTAGAGTTATTAAAACCTGGAGGAAAGTTAATAATTATAGGTATTCCAGAGGTAGAGATAATAAGTTTTGATATTAATAAACTAAGAAGAAAAGAGCTTACCATTTTTAATGTAAGGAGACAGAATAATTGTGTGGAGAAAGCTATTAATTTTCTTCTTAGAAAAAGAATAAATATAGACCTTATAGTTACTCATAATTTTAAGTTTGAAGATGCTCCAATGGCCTTTGAGATTGTAGAGAAATACCAAAACGGCGTTATAAAAGCAATAATTAGTCTTCTTGACTTTAAGTAATGCCTGCTGATAAGATAGAATTGAGTTCTTTTAAATTAGCCTCGGATTGAGAAAAGGTGAATCTAACTTTTTTCTTTCCCTTATTTTTGTTGTAATAAAAGGCTGATCCAGGAACAACTCCTATATTCTTACTTTTTAGTAAATATTTATAAAACCCCCAATCATTTCCATCCCATACATTTTCAAAGTTTGTAAATATGTAGTAACCTCCTTTGGGTTTGTAGAAAGTAAATCCTGTTTTTTCCAAAGCTTTACACAGAAAATCCCTTTTTTCTTTGTATCTTTCTCTAAGATTTTGGATAAAATTTGGTGTTATTTCAAAATTTTCACACGCCCATTGAAAGGGAGTGGGAGCTGAAAGGGAAATGTAGTGATGGACTTTTCTAATTCCTTCCATAATAGGAGCTTTTGCAACTACATAGCCAACTCTCCATCCTTTTACGGAAAGAAATGTAGAAATGCTGCCCACTAGAATTGTCCTATCAATAAGTTCCTTATTTCTTAAAGGGGAAATGTATTCAGTATCATAAAGGAGGTGCTTATAGGTTTCATCTATAATTAAATATGCCTCCTTTTGAAGGACAATGTCTTCTATAAGTTTTATCTCTTCTTCATTAAAAACTTTGCCTGTGGGATTGTGTGGATTATTTAAGATGAATACCTTAAAAGTGGGTAATTTTTTAAAGTCACTAATATGAAACGAATAATCAGGGTCAAAAAGTGAGATGAAAATTGGCTTACCTCGACTTAGGAGAGTGAGAGGTAAGTAATTTTCATAGAAAGGTTCAGGAATTACAACGCCGTTTTCCCCCTCTACAAGGCTCAGCATTGAGGAAATAAGAGCTTCGCTCGATCCTGAAGTTATTGTGATTTCGGTTTCGGGATCAAAAACCACTCCAGTTTCTTCGGAGATCATTTTGGAAATTAATTCTCTTAGGGGTTTTCTTCCCTCACCGGTAATATAACCGTTGAACCCTCCTTCTACTGCTTCTTTAGCACTTTCTATAATAGACTCTGGAGTGAAAAGTTCCATGGAATTTTCGGCAAAGTTAATGGCTTTACTTTCTTCTATAGATTTAACAACCTTAGCTATTATAGATTCTTCTATTTTTTCTAAAATTGAATTCATAGTTTATTATTATAATTAGAATACAAAATAAGTCAATTGTTTAATTGTTGTTAACTTAATATAAAAATTAATGTAACTCTACTTCAGAGTTAAATAGTAACTGACAACCCCCCATTTTTTCATAGAGACACCTCCATTTCGGGAAAGAGGCTTATAAATTTTGTTTTCTCATTGGATTCCAACCGTACTCCTCGTCTGAACTGGATTTGAGTGAACCAATAGTTCAACTCCTCAAAGATGCGATAATAAATATACCTCCATTCCTTTTTGAGATATTGCCTTTGTTTCTTGTTGCTCATCCGTTCCCTAATTATTTCTATCATTAGTCTCTTAAACCCTTGCAGAACAAAATAACTGGCTATTGTCCATACTATCGTCATCATATTCCTTAAGGCTTCGTATCTCTTCATTTGAACATTTTCTATTCTGAAATCTTGCTTCATTTGACGGTGAAATTCCTCTATTTTCCATCTCGCTCCATACGCTCTCAACATTTCTCTGAATACTTCTTCTGGTGTCATCTCTTCCGGAACTCAACCAAGAAAATAACTGAATCCATTCTCTTCCCCTTCCACTCGCTTTTTCTTCATTACCAGCAACCATAATTTCTCTTCTCGATGTTCCGAATATGGAAGGTAAACTTCTTTTATTCCAGCTAAATAATGTTCCTTCTTTATCCTATTTTCCCTCGTGATTTTATCAACGATAACTTCCTTCAATAAAGGAATTCTCCGCCATCCTTCATATCCCACTTTTTCTCCATCAATATATAAATGCCTCTGCTCCCTTAAACGGAGGACAAAGTAAAAACCCTTGCCTATCAACCATTCAATTACTCTAATCGCATCAAAGGCTCTGTCAAAAACAAGAATATGAGTGGAATTCTTGACAACTGAGAAAACTCTCTCTAATGCCTCAAATACCTTGGTATGGATACTCTCCATATTGAATTTCTTAAAACTGAATAACTCACTATAGATGCTTATCATATCTTCTCTGTCTTTATCTACCCCAAGAATATTTAACAAAGGATATCCGTTCCCAATTTTTCTTTTCTCTTCTTTTCTATCGCCATCTCTTACTTGACAAAGACCTTCCATTTTCTTCGCGTATTTCTTTTGAATATCAGTATCATCAATTACAATATACCTCATACCCTCTATAATCTTTCTGTTTATTTCTAAATAGGA